>CAYOXH010000019.1:0-1220 GCA_964407875.1 uncultured Gammaproteobacteria bacterium | reverse complement strand
TTGCGGACAAGCCAAATGATATGTTTGGCAAGATTATGTCTTTGCACGATGATTTGATAATAAAGTATTTTGATTTGTGTACAGATGTTCCAAGTGAAGAGATTCACGAGATAGAAGAAGGCCTGCGCAATGGAGATAATCCTCGCAATGCAAAAGCATACCTTGCTCGCGAGATTGTAAAACTTTACCATTCAGTTGAAGAATCAAGCGACGCTGAAAAGGAATTTGAAAATGTTTTTAAAAAAGGCAATAAGCCAGATGATATTGTGACCAAAAAGATGGAAAATGGAAAATGGAAAATAGATGAGTTGTTGTATGAGTTAGATCTAGTGCCGTCCAAAAGCGAGGCAAGGCGCGTTGTAGAACAAGGCGGAGTTAAAATCGAGGATAAAGTTATAAAGGATTGGAAGCAATCAATTGAAGTTAAGTCAGGTACGGTGGTGCAAGTAGGGAAGAGAAAATTTGTAAAAATTAAATAGGTATTTAAATACCTATTTAATAATAAAAAGACGATTCTTTGTTGAACTGCCTTTTTTCATTGTCATTGCGAGGAGCAAGCTGTACTCAGCGAACGACGCGGCAATCTTATTGTCGCATTAAAGATGTATATCTAAAATAAAGCTATTCTCGACGATAAGATTGCCGCGGTCGCGGGTACGCTCCCTCGCAATGACACTAAATTTTATCCACGCCTTTTCTGTAAAATTTGGCTGCTTCCTCTGGAGATATTGAATTAATAATTACACCAGAGCCAATTTCAACACCCGCCCAAAGTGAACCACGAGGCGTTATTTTCATGTATAAATGCTGATTCTCGTCATATACTACTTGATGGAAGTAGTAGTTATACGAAAGCCCAAGTCCATTAATTCTACTTAGTATGTGCCTCAAGGCCCGTGCGAATGACTTTCTTTCGTGTTTATCTAATTGCGTAATATTATCCTTATGCTGTTTTGGTATAATCCAGCATTCGTAATTATGCATAGAAGCATATGGCGTAAAACACGCTATTTGCGCGTCTTCCCACACTGCACGCGAGCTGCGCATTTCTCTATGCGCTATATCGCAATACGCGCATCTCCCGTTTTCAAGTATATATGAGAGTTGTTTAAGGGATTTATCCCGCAAGTGAGGAGGAATAAAATCCGTAGCAAAAATTTGTGAGTGCGCATGCTGAATAGATGCTCCAGCTTTCCCTCCGTCGTTCTTGAATATTATTA
>CAYOXH010000018.1:0-12934 GCA_964407875.1 uncultured Gammaproteobacteria bacterium | reverse complement strand
AGCGCTCCTCAACTGGACGAATTTCTTCTTTAACAATAGTTTTTATTGAATCTAAAATATTTGTTTGTTTTGACATAATTAACATTATTATATCACTTTTACTTAAATTTGCAAGTTAGAATCCAGCTTTTTTGAGTAAATCTTGAGTTAATTTTTTAGGCAAGCCAATAAGCGCTTCTTCCTCGCCCTTTAGTTCTTTAGTATATGATTTAAACGGCTCCTTTTGCATTGCAAAACCGCCAGAATGATTAAATGTTTTTCCTGATTCTACAAATTCTGCGATGACTTTTTGAGGAATTGGATTATATGTTACAACTCCTTCTTCAATACCGCTTAAGCGTTCCTTTGTTTTAGTATTTACAATTACAAGCGAAGTTATAATTGTCTGAGGAGCGCCTTGCGAAAGTTCAGCAAGCCATTGATATGCCTGTTCTTTGTCTCTTGGCTTTTCATGCACAATATTGTCTACCACAACAATTGAATCAGATGCAATAACAATTGAGTTGTTATCTGCCTTTTTAACAACCGCATCTGCTTTTAAGTGCGAGACCTTGAGGGCTAAGTCCTTTGGATCATTTAATTGAACTGATTTTTCATCTGCTTCTGGCTTGATAATATCAAAATCATATCCCATGTCTTTTAGAATCTTCTGCCTCTGTGGAGATGATGAGCCAAGAATAAGTTTCATTATAATATATTGAGAATTTTTTTATGAATCTCGGTTCCATTACTTATAACAAATTTGTCATTTAGGTCCTCTTTGTCAGTAGTTCCATCAAACTTAGTTATCTTTGCTCCTGCTTCAAGCGCTATAAGTTTTCCCGCTGCATAATCATAAATCTCGTTTTGGTTAGTTACGACAGCTTCTATTCTACCAAGAGCAAGCAAACAATAATCAAGCCCAGGTGACCACATTGTAATAGCACGTTTTAAATCAAGTGATTCTAATTTAGATAACATCTCGCCTTCTGTGTAATTACTATGTTTATATCCTTGAGTATAAGAAACAGTTACTCGAGCAATGTCAGATTCATTGCCCACTGATAATTTTTTACCTTCTAGATATGCTCCTTTACCCAATTCTGCCTGAAAAGTTTGATTGGTTATTGGATTATGAACAACGCCGGCGATTGTTTTTTTGTTTTTTAGTACAGCTATACATACCGAAACATAAGGAACCCCAAGAACAAAATTATTTGTTCCGTCGAGCGGGTCGATTACAACTGTGTATTCTGATTTTTTATCAGTGATTCCGTCTTCCTCTGAATGAATATTAAAGTCAGAAAAATCCAGTTTAATGTGCTTTAAAATAGCTGCTTCAGATTCTATATCTGCCTTTGTTTGATAATCTGATGCGTCATTTTTTTCTACTATATCTAAGGTCTGCCCAAAATACTTTTTAAGAACTTCTCCGCCAGCATGAGCTGCTTTAATTAATTTTTTGATATCAATTTCCATGGGATTTATTTTTTAAGATTAATCCAAAATACTAACTTTTTTGGCTTTCCTTTGCCTTGTGGCTCGGACTTTTCAAAGACACCGTTATTTGCTTCAATTATTCTTCGAGACGCGACATTATCCGCGTCACAAGTCACAAGAACTTTTTTTATTCCAAGATCTCGCGCTTTAGGCAAAGCAAATTTTAGAATTTTTGTTCCATATCCCTTACCGCGCTTGGATGGACGAATCTCATATCCAATGTGCCCGCCAATTTTACGAAGATTAGGGGTTAAGTAATGGCGGATTGAGACGCGCCCCATATAGGTGTCTCCATCTACCAACCAAAAAAATGAATCAGGAACATATCCTTTTGGCAAATTTTTTCCTTTTCTTCTATCGTTTAATTTTTTACAGAAAGCAGAAAAATTCTTTTTTGTTTCATTATAATCTAAACCAGCAAAAGCATGGCTAAAGCTCTTTGGCGCTTTTTTAACCTCAATAAGCGCCTTAAGAAAACTAGTTTTATATTTTATTGACGGCAAAACAAGGCGTAACATAATTAAGAACCATGGCACTTTTTAAACTTTTTACCACTCCCACAAGGACACGGATCATTACGACCGACTTTTTCGCCGTCATATCGATTACGGTCTTCGGAAACCGCGGACGTGGATACAGTAGATGCCGCGCTTGGCAATCCAGTTGAAGACGCTGTCTGTGCAATTGGCGATTCTGTGCGCTCGGACGCTGTTTTTGCTGGCGCTGAAAACTTAAGGCCTTTTAATGCGGAAAGTCCGCTCCCTAAGGCCTGCATTATACCTTCTGATTGCGCTCTATCGCCTTGAACCTGTTGCTGCATGCTACGCGCTGCAAAAATCTTAAATACGCTATAAACTACTTGGTTTTGAATTGATGCTTGTAATTGCTGGAAAAGCCCATACGAATCACGTTTATACTCTACCAACGGGTCTCGCTGGCCATAGCCGCGCAGACCAACTGCAGTTCGTAAATTATCAAGCGCGTCAAGATGGTCCATCCAAAGTGTGTCAATTGAGTTAAGCAGAACACCACGCTCCAGACGTTTAACCTGTTCCTCCTCTCCTATGGAAGACGCCATGGCCTCATATGTCTGTGTTGCCTTATCAGTAAGAAGGCCAATTAATTTTGAGCGCATTTCCGCGTCTTTGCCTTTATCACGCTCTGATTCTGATTTAATAATATCAGTAAGATTTAACTTAGTATCTGGCGGGAAAATCGTGGCCATTGTCTGCTCAATTTCTTTTAGATTCCATTCTTGATAATTAGTGGCGCTGGTATGTAGATTTACGACTTGTGCTATTTCTTGTTCAACCATTTCAAAAATCTGTTCACGGAGATTCTCCTCCTCGGACGCTTGGATTATCTGTTTACGTTTTTTGTAAATTGCCTCACGATGACGGTTCATTACGTCATCATATTCAACAACATGCTTGCGGATATCAAAGTTATGGCCTTCTACTTTCTTTTGAGCTGACTCTATTGATTTTGAAACCATCTTATTCTCAATAGGCATGTCATCTGGAACTCCTAAACGGTTCATCATGCCCTTGATTCGCTCGGAACCGAATATGCGCATCAAATCATCATCAACTGATACAAAGAATTGGCTTGATCCTGGGTCGCCTTGTCGTCCGCTTCGGCCTCGCAACTGGTTATCGATACGACGTGATTCATGACGTTCTGTGCCGAGGACGTGAAGTCCTCCGAGTGATTTGACCTCTTCTGCCTTTTCTTTATCAAAAGGCACACCACCCAATACAATATCAACTCCACGACCTGCCATGTTTGTAGCTAAAGTCACGGATCCTTTACGCCCGGCTTGCGCGATAATTTCTGCTTCACGCTCATGGTTTTTTGCGTTTAAAATTTCGTGCTTAATTCCCATTTTATTAAAAATCTGGGAAACCTCCTCGTTCTGCTCAATAGAAATAGTACCAAGCAATACTGGCTGGCCTTTTTTGGTTTTTTCTTGCACTTCGCGCGCAACTGCTTGGAACTTTCCTTCACGGCTTTTGTAGATCCTATCTGGAAAATCTTTGCGCGCAATTAGCTTGTTAGTTGGAATTACATATACATCAAGAGTATATATTTTCCTGAATTCTTCTTCTTCTGTTTTGGCTGTCCCAGTCATTCCTGCTAGTTTTGGATAGATACGAAAGTAATTTTGGAATGTGATGGTCGCAAGAGTTCTTGTCTCGCGTTTAATTTCTACGGACTCTTTCGCTTCAATTGCTTGATGTAATCCCTCACTGAATCGCCTACCTTCCATCATGCGCCCAGTAAACTCATCGACAATAACAACTTCTCCGTCTCTCACAACATAATCCTTATCTTTTTGAAACAAGGTCTCTGCTTTTAATGCCTGCTCCACATGATGCACCATGTCTATTCCACCTTCTGTGTAAATATTTTTCATGCCAAGCGCTTGCTCGATTTTTTTGATTCCTGCTTCTGTAAGCGTAGAAGAACGCATTTTTTCATCAATATTATAATCCGCGTTTTCCTTTAATGTGCGAACCAAATTCGCATATCGAACATATTGGTCAATAGGCCTGTTGTCTGGCGCGGAAATTATGAGCGGAGTTCTTGCCTCATCAATTAAAATTGAGTCAACTTCATCTACAATCGCATAATTAAAGTCACGCTGAACCATTTGATCTGCCTCTGCCACCATGTTATCCCGCAAATAATCAAATCCAAATTCATTATTTGTACCATAGGTAATATCCGCATCATATGCCTGTTTGCGGCTAACAGGGCGAAGATGATCATAATCAATTTCTACAACGGGGTTAGACACGTCATCCTGAGCGGAGCGAAGGACCCCGTCGCTGCTGCCTGACGCTTCAACATCCACGGGATCCTTCACTGCGTCGCCTTCGGCGACTTGTTCAGGATGACGTGTAGTCTCATTATCGTCGCTCGCAATGACAGAACCGTCATACACATATGATTTATCATGCTGAATACAGCCAACCGTTAGGCCAAGAAAATCATAAATCTGGCCCATCCACACTGCATCTCTTCGCGCAAGATAATCATTAACAGTAACTAGATGGGCGCCGCGGCCAGCTAAGGCGTTTAAATACATAGGTAAAGTTGCCATTAAGGTCTTACCTTCACCTGTTCTCATGTCTGTAATATCTCCTTGATGCAAAACAACCCCGCCAATAAGCTGGACATCATAATGACGCATTTTTAGTGTGCGTTTTGAGGCCTCTCGAACTAAGGCAAAAGCAGGGCCAAGAATATCATCCAAGGTCTTGCCATTGGCAAGTTCTTTTTTAAATTCGCTTGTTTTTCCTCGCAGCTCTTCATCTGACTTGCTTTCGAATTCTTGTTCAAGAGAATTAATTTGTTCTACAATTGGCTGAATCTTTTTCTTAATATGCTTTTCACCAGGATCGCCAAGTAGTTTGTCTAAAAAAGACATAGGGTAATGTTTTGTCATTGCGAGAGAGGGTACTCCCAACCGAAGCAATCCCGTCTAAATTTACTGCAATAAATAACTACGAGATTGCTTCACGAAGTTTATGCCGAGCATTCTCGGCCTCGCAATGACAATTTTTTCTCTAATTATAGCCAATATCAGCTATATTTCATAATAAATACATTATGATTCTAGCATAATATGCGGTATAATTAAAGTACAATAAATAGCATAAAACATACAAAAACCCTAGGGATTGACAAAATCCCCAAAATAGGGTACAATTTTCCATCAAATCGACCTTTAGGCAATTCAAAACTAGTGGGTAAATCAACCAGCCATGTAAACTTCCACACTTCCAAAATAAAAGGAGGTGCAAATATGACAACTACAATATGTCATTTTTACAGAAAAGAAGAATCGTTTTTGGCTCATAGCGATCCAGAGTTCCCTAACCCCAACAGCACTGAACCAAAGGAAGGAGGTGAAAAAATTTCAGGAATCATTAACTCAGTTGCCGGAGTCCTAGACATTCATGGCTACGGCTGGCTCCGAGAGTGGTTCCTGGACCTGGAAAAAGAGGGTCTGAGCCCAAATGATGTGTTCGAATTGGCTAGTGCAGTTCCCCTGCCCGAGCACATTTGCATGAAGCTCAAGGTCCTGCAGACGTATCGTCGCACCGAAAAATTTCGTAAAATCGTAATAGAGAGGTAGTCCCCAACTTCTCTACCTTTTGAGGGCAACCCAGCCCTCCCATAAGTCACGGGAACTGCCCAAAAGCGACAACCGTGATGAAAGTCAAAGGAAGGTAGTGTGTTGTTATGGTCACAACTCAGAGTGAACCAGAAGTAAGAACAGTAAGACCGAACAGCGGCAGGCAAGAAGAAAAACTCCAGCCTCCAGACATAACACCTCCTAAGGACCACTGTGGAGATAAGCACCTGGAAGAAGAGTGGCTGATATCCCAGGGTCTGGATAACAGGGCTCACAATGCCTTGTTAATGGTCGCTGATGCATTACGCCGGGAAGGGGGTTGATTATGTTGCTAAGTATTGTGACAATCGACTCCGGCGGAAATTTTCACGACACAAATCAACGTGTCGATGAAAGTATCCTTCTCATTGATGAGAAGTCAGCCACCTCGTTTGTTCTTGGCCAAGAAAATAACAGGGTCGAAGACCCTGAAGAACTGGCCGCCCAGGAAACCGAGTGGGGCATGAGCGACATGCTCAACCCGCCCCACGCGTTCAAACGCTAGAGCAACCCTCCCCACGAATCACCGCAGCACACGATCCCACCCTATCAAGGGCCAGAGAGTATGGACATCCCTCCAATCCTACTCTCTGGCCTGAATTTTTTCTGTCTCAAAAAGGAGGTGACAATGATAATAAAAGTTCTGTCTATCGACGATGCCAAGCAGCAATTGGACTTGGCAGGCGATGGAAGAACCGAAAGAAGGGAAAGAAAAGGGGATCTGGCAGCAGCAAAAAAAGATCGCGTGATGTGGATGGGCATCGCGATCGTGCTCTACGGATTTTTCACTTTCCTTTTGTATGAATGGGTTACGTAGCCCACGCCCTGCCTCTTGTGACGTCGAAGTCGGCGAAGCAAGAGGCGGGGTTTTTTGTTTGCAACCATAAAAGATTCTGAATCCCTACAAGGATTCAGAATCTCTAAATCGGCACCTATGTGAAGGGTTTCAGAATCCTTGTAGGGATTCTGAAACCAACTATTCAAGCACAGCCCTTATCCTCCTGATTCCTGCGGAAGCGGACTGCTCCTTGATTATCTTAAAATGACCCAGAACGCCAGTATGCTTCACATGAGGACCGCCGCAGATTTCTACACTAATATCCCCTATTGAGTAAACTTTGACTTTGTCAGCATACTTACCCTCAAACAATCCCATTGCACCATTATCTCTTGCTTTTTTGACAGATATCTCTTCAAAATTCACTGGATAATCCTTTTTAATTGCGTTGTTGACGAAATCTTCAACTTGTTTAATCTCATCATCAGTCATTTTTTCTGGATGAGAAAAATCAAAACGCAATCGTTCTGGAGTAATATTGCTTCCTTTTTGCTCCACATGCTCGCCTAATACCTTTCGAAGTCCTGCATGCAAAAGATGAGTTGCAGTATGATATTTAGTAGACATTTCGCTGTGGTCGCCTAAGCCGCCTGCGAATTTCTTTTTAGCGCCTGCTTTTGAGATTTCTTGGTGCTTGTTGAATTTCTCGTAAAATCCCTTTTCATCAACACCAATCCCTTGCTCATCTGCCAGTTCTTTTGTCATTTCGATTGGGAACCCAAATGTCGCGAACAAATCAAAAGCATCTTCTCCATTAATAATATAGTCCTTAGTTTTTTCTGAACCAACCAAAATATTAAATCGTTTTAATCCGTCTGCAAGCGTCTTAGAGAATTTTTCTTCTTCTTTTTCTGTTTCAGTTGCAATTGAATCCAATTTTTTATAAACATCAGGATATGACTTCTTATAAACCTTTGCAACTGACTTTACTAACTCAGCGGTAAAGCTCTCTTGTATGCCTAGTTTTTGCGCGAACCTGACACTGCGCCTAATAAGACGGCGTGTATAATATCCTTGATCTTTATTCGAGGGAATAGCTCCGTCGCTAATCAAGAATACTGCAGCGCGCATGTGATCTAGAATAACACGGAACGCCTGCGTGCCTTCGGGATCTTCTCTATATTTTTTTCCAGAAAGTTTTTCTAAGCTCAAACGCATCTCCTTAAAAACATCAATCAAAAATATATCTGGATTGTCTTGTACTGCGGCTGCCATCCTTTCTAATCCTCCGCCAAAATCTATGTTCTTATTTGGAAGTTCAACAAAACTTTTTTCAGTTCTTTTGTATTCCATAAACACATTATTGCCAATTTCAAGAAATCTGCCGCAATCGCAATTTATGTGGCATGGATTATTCTTGAACTCTGAGGACTCATGAATGCCAAGATTCTCTCCAAAATCCCAGAATATCTCTGAATCCGGTCCTCCTGGTTCGCCAATAGGCATGTTCGCGGGAACTCCAGCGCGCGACCACCAATTTTTTTCTGCATCATAGTAAAAAATTCTTGCATCCTGCATTCCATCTTTTTCCGCATTATCTATGGCTGTTGCATCAATCCCTGCTTTAGAAAATTCCTTTTGCCATAGCTTGACTGACTCATCGTCACGCGGAATATCAAACTTTTCATCTCCGCGAAACACGCTAATATATAGGCGCTGTGGATCGAGTTTAAGTTCTTTCGTGCAAAACTCATACATCCATGGAATTTGATCTTCTTTAAAATAATCCCCCAAAGACCAGTTTCCAAGCATTTCAAAAAAGGTAATATGACGATTGTCGCCTACCTCATCAATATCCTCTGCCCTAAAACACTTTTGCGAATCCACGATGCGGACACCTTGCGCATGTTTTTCACCCAAAAGATATGTCACCATTGGCTGCATTCCAGAGCCAGTGAACAATGTTGTAGGATCATTTTCTGGCAATAACGAAGCAGAAGAAATAAGCTTGTGATCCTTCTCCTTGAAAAATTTGAAGTACTTTTCTCGTAATTGTTTTGCAGTAATCATAACAGCAAACATTTAACATTTGACAATTGACTAATCGCCGCAACTCTTCTAATTGTCACATGTCAACTGTTAATTGTCAATTGTTCTCTAATGCACAATCGGCACAAAAGCAAACCCTTTATATACTTCTTCTTTAAAATGATTCTTGTTTAACCTTTGAATAACGCGCACATCATACTCCTGCGTAGGCGCAACAAGACGCCCGCCCAGTTTTAACAAATTCTTAAGATCCTTTGGGATCTCGTTAAACGCTGCACCAGAAATAATCTTATCATATTCGCTATGGCGCTCCCAATGGCAGCATGCATCATCAATGACATACTCAACATTTTTTAAAGAAAACTTTTCTAAATTATTTTTTCCAAATTTTCCAACATCCTCATTAATCTCATAAGCCCAAACATTTCCTTGGCCACCGACTAAATGCGACAATATAGATGTCTGCCACCCAGAGCCAGCCCCAATCTCAAGAACTTTGTCGCCTTCTTCTGCATCAAGCAACTTAAGCATAAACATAACTGTAAATGGCTGTGAAATGGTTTGTGCCTCGCCTATTGGCAAGGCCCTGTCTTCGTATGCGTACGCGATCTGGTCGCTAGGAACAAAATCCTCACGAGGAAACCTCAACAAGGCCTCTTTGGTTTTTGTTGATTGCAACACGCCCTCGCGTTCAAGCGACTTAATTAATGCCTCGTTTGAATTCATATGAAATAATAACCATAACCCAATTTCCAATAACCAAGAAATTTCCAATATTCAATAATCAATAACCAAACCATATTACGAGTATTCTCAAAGGGTTAGGATTTAAATAATTTGGAAATTGTGATTTGAAAATTGTATCTTTCTTGGTTATTGGAAATTGGCTATTGGAAATTTATACTATAACTCCACCGCCTAAGCACACATCACCGTCATAAAAAACCGCGGATTGTCCGCTTGCCACTGCATATTGCGGTTCTTTGAATTTGACCTTGTATTTGCCGCCTTGGACATCCTCGATCGTGCATTTGGTTAATTTTTCGCGATAACGAATACGTGCGTCGCAATCCACGGAGACGCGATGTGTCACGTCTCTACCGGAGATCCAATTTACATCTTCGATTACAACAGATGAAGAATACAAGCGCTCATCTTTTGGATTATTGGTAACAATTAATTGATTCTTTTTTAAATCCTTTTTTACAACATAAAAAGGCCCAATACCTCCAACATTGATTCCCTTGCGCTGTCCTATAGTATACCAAAATAATCCTTTATGCGCGCCTATCTTTCGTACGGGCAGATGATTATCTGCCCCTGCGGAAATTAAAACAATATCTCCGGGCTCTTCTTTGATCTTTTGTGACAAGAACTTGCGCAAATCCAAATGCCCAATAAAACACACACCTTGGCTGTCACGTTTATCATGATTAGGAAGACCAAATTTTTTCGCTAACTTGCGAACTTCTGTCTTCTCATACTCTCCGACCGGGAACATTGCTTTTGAAAGTTGTTCTTGGTTTAGACGATACAGAAAGTAGGATTGGTCTTTATTTTGGTCAACACCCTTTAATAATTGAATTACACCGTCATCCTGAGAGGAGCGACTGCTGTACCCAGCAGGAGTGGAACGAAGGATCCCTTCGTCAAAGCTGGCGCGTGATTCACGGGATCCTTCACTGCACTCCTCGATGGGTACATCGAGTCGCTTGTTCAGGATGACGTGGCTTGTTCGTGTATAATGCCCAGTTGCAATCATATCCGCTCCTAGACGAACTGCCTTGCGAAGAAACACGCCGAATTTAATCTCCGCATTACACATAATATCCGGATTTGGTGTACGGCCTAATTTATACTCGCGAAAAAAATAATCCAAAACCTGCTTTCGATATTCGTCTTCAAAATCCAAAGTGTGGAAAGGGATATCTAATTTAGCTGCAACACGCATAGCATCCTCCCTATCTTGCAGCCAAGGGCATTCGGACTTTTTTAATCCATGTGTATCATCACCCCAATTTTTCATAAAAAAACCAAGAACATTATATCCTTGTTCTTTTAATAGTGCCGCGCTAACAGAAGAATCCACCCCTCCGCTCATAGCAACTGCTATAGTTGTGTTGTTATTTGACATATAGTATGCTGAACATACGATTAAATCATATATCTTACATCTATTCAAGTCAAAATATGGATGAAATAGAATACACATATCTTGCAAAACATATTCCAAAAGACCTAGCTGAAAGTGATAGCAAGGAAATTATTGATATGTATATCCCATCGCTGCGTATGCCATTGAGTTTGCGAATCCGCAAGTTCGGCAACAAATACGAAATAACTAAAAAAGAGCCATTAGATGATAAGGATGTCACACACCAGACAGAAAACACAATTCCTCTTACTCAAAAAGAATATGATGTCTTGATGAAATCGCCAGGAAACATATCCCGCAAAATTAGATATTACTATAATTACAAAGATGCGACCGCAGAGATAGATGTATTTCAAGACAAATTAGAGGGTCTTGTATTAGTAGAAGTAGAATTTGAAAATAAAAAAGAACAAAATAAATTCCAGATTCCGGACTTTTGTCTCGTAGAAATTACAAACGAAAACTTCATAGCAGGCGGCTCTCTTGCAGGAAAATCATACTCAGACATCAAGCCAGACCTAAAACATTTCAACTATAAAAAACTTAGTATATAATATTGTCATTGCGAGCGAAGCTACTGCTGAGCGAAGCAATCCCGTAGTAATTCACTGTAATAAATATCAACGGGATTGCTTCGGTCGTGAGTACACTTCCTCGCAATGACACTTGAGCTATGGAACTAAAAAACAGAAGCCATGAAGATAGGCCTTGGGGTGAATTTGACAGGTTTACCTTAAACGAACAAACAAGCGTAAAAATTTTAACCCTAAAGCCCAACCAAGCCCTAAGTTTGCAGTATCACAATAATCGTGATGAATTTAACCGTGTGCTCAAAGGAAACGCTACTATTTTGCTTGATGATGAAGAGCGTGGGGTTTCGGAAGGAGATGAATGGTGGACTCTGCGAAAAATGAAGCATCGCATCATGACTGGCGACCAAGAATTCCAATGGCTAGAAATATCTTTTGGAGAATTTGATGAGAATGATATTGTTCGATTAGAGGACAAATATAATCGAAAATAAATACCCCCTGCGGCTCGAAAGTCGCAGGGGGGGGTAAATGCTTACATACACAACCTTATAATGGAGTGTATGCAGTGCGCTTGTCAGTCGCTTCAAACACGAGTTCAAGTACTGGTTCTGGCTCTTCCTCCTTATCTGCATACCAGAACTCTTTGAACTTTAGGAGCACAACCTCTACTCCGCCATTGTACGATGCAGGCCGCAGAAGAACTCCGCACAGTATGGGTACGCCCGTCAGCATGCGGGAGTCCTTATCGGTCTTTTGGCCGACAAATCCAGCAATTGGCACATTATTCTTTTTGGCATAGATTCCATCTCCATGGCTAATGCCAGAAAAATAAACCTGAGCGCGCTCGCCACCTTCTTCAAGATAGAAAACAGACCTTTCCTGAAATACCTGCTTAGACAGCCAAAAACCCTCTGAATGCTGTGGTGAAACGTGCTCAAGAGCTGGACGCTGGGTATCAACGTTTGCCATGGTTTCCTCCTTTGCATGGCGTTAGAAACGAACAAAAACAAAAAGCCCTCGCTAATTGCGAAGGCCTTGTTTTTAGCTAAGTTTAAGTAAAATTTAACTCAAACAAAACAGAACCTTCGCGTGAGGCATCATCATGTCCATCATCATTTGGTTCTGGGTTGTTTGAGTAAAATTTTTCATAAATTGACTTAGGTATATGTACACTATATCATAATAAAAGATATGTCAAATAATATGTCCACAAATACTATGCCAACAAAAACTAAAGAAAAAACAATCAATATTCCAGTTAATGGACTTACCTGCCTACATCCAAGCAAACGCAATCCAGACAAAATGGTTTGTGAGATTGATATTGATTTATTTGAGCAAGTGAATGATCCAGGAACACTTGATACAATTATAAGAAACGCTCGCCAGGATTACAAAACCGGGAATTTTAAAACTGCGGATAGCGCAGAGGATTTAATTTCTGATCTTCGTGGCAAGTATGAAGATTAACTATTCCCCAAAATTCACCCGCTCATACAGAAAACTACCAAATAGTATAAAAGATAGCTTTGATGATAAAATAAAATGTTTTACTAAAAATCCAAAGGATCCAACGCTTCACGTGCATAAACTTAAAGGAAAGTTGGAATCATGTTTATCGTTTTCACTTCGTGGCGGCTTTCGGATCCTTTTTGAATATCAAGAAAAAAATACAATTAACCTAATTGATGTGGGTCCGCATGACTGGTACCGACGTTAGGGAAAATAAATATGGATAAACTATCACAACTAGAGAA
>CAYOXH010000017.1:0-12970 GCA_964407875.1 uncultured Gammaproteobacteria bacterium | reverse complement strand
AAAACGTAAGAGACGAGTATGGTATATATGATGAAAGATTTTGGATGTATAAAGAAGACGCAGATCTTTCTTGGCGCTTGAATCGCGCTAAATGGAAAACAGTTCTAGTCCCAGACGCAGTTGCCCAACACCTGCGAAGCGTGCAAAAAGGTGATCGCTTAACTCGTACAGATAAAGTAAAACAAGTTAGCATTCACAATCATCTGCTTATGCTTAAGAAGAATCTTAGGTGGAGGGATTGGTGGAGGGTGCCGATGATTGTTGTGTACGAATTTTTGAAGTTTATATATATTTTATTGTTTGAAAGACAAAATTTAATTGCATATAAATAGTTCTGTCATCCCGAGCGAAATGAGCCGCTGTACTCAAGCGGTGAACGTAGTCGAGGGATCTCTTTTATCCTGTAAAAAAGAGATCCCTCCACTTCACTCCATACTGAGTACAGTGTGTCGCTTCGGTCGGGATGACAATGAAACAACATGGACCTCTCTATAATCATACTAAACTATAACACCCGTGACTTCCTTTTGCCGTGCATAAAATGAATCACCGAACATACTCATGATTTGGATTATGAGATTATTATTGTTGATAATGCCTCAAGCGATGGAAGCGTGGATTATGTTAAGCAAAAACTTTTGCCTCGATTTGAGAATTTAAAACTGATTGAATCAGATAAAAACAACGGATATGCGCATGGAAACAATTTAGGTATTAAAGAAGCAAAAGGAAAATATCTGCTTATTATGAACTCTGATATCGTTATTTGGGAAAATTCATTTAAAAAAATGATCCAGTTTATGGATGAGCATATTAGATGCGGAATCGCCGGCCCGCGCTTGCTTAGTCCAGATGGATCTTTGCAATACTTTTGCTATAGATTCCCAACTCCGCAAGTTCTTGCATACCGCAGGACCTCAATGTCGCGATTCAGATTCGCAAAACGCGCAATCAGCAAATATTTAATGCTGGATTGGGATCATAAAGATAATAAAATGGTGGACTGGGTGCAGGGCTCCTGCAGTATTATTCGGAAAAGTGCGATTGATAAAGTCGGGCTAATGGATGAGAGATACTTTTTGTTTTTAGAAGATACTGATTGGTGCCGCAGATTTTGGAAAGTGGGGCAAGAAGTATGGTATATGGCTGATATTAAAATTGTCCATTATCATAGCAGGGCATCGGACTGGGGTAAATTCTACAAGACATTGTTCAACAAAATGGCTTGGATACACTTTTTTAGCGCTTTAAAGTATTTCCGTAAGTGGGGGATAAGTTCATAACCCGTTGTCATTGCGAGGGAGGGTACTCCCGACCGCGGCAATCTGATCGTTGAACATAGCTTCGTTTATGTTCGGCATCAGTGCTACGATAAGATTGCAGCAATGTTCGCTGAGTACAGCTCACTCCTCGCAATGACAATTACGATATGTTTAAATTCAAGAATCCATTCAAAGAATCTTGGCAAGAAAAATTCATAAAAATCCTTCCTAAAAAAAGGCATTTTTTAGCTGCTACTATTACAGTATTCTTAATATTGGGATTATTTTATTCATATCAAGTTATAGACGCGTATCGAAACGCAATGCAGATTAAAGCGCTTTCGCAGGAGTTTAAGGAGTCGATGCTTAGCCAGGACTGGGAAGAAAGCCAAGAACTTTTATCTGCTGTCAGCGCAAACATTGATGAACTAGAAAACGATCTGGATCGTCTGTTTCTGTTTACTGTAATGCCCATAATCTCGCGCGAGACCAGGGCAATACAAAATTTGCTTGCCGCAGGTAAAATTTCCGTACTATCAGCCGGGGAGGTTATTGCTTGGGTAGAGAGCATTCCAATTTTTTCAAAAGGAGAGCTTGATCTCTCAACAAGCGTTTCAGAAAAAGACAGAAAAGAAATTTTATCCGCGCTAGCGGATTCAGACGCGCTTTGGCAAGGATTAAATGACCAAACACTCTTGGCTTTAGCATTTTTAAAACAATCTCAAAGCACGCAAATTCCAATTCTCGCGCGCCAAGTTAACAAACTCGGATCTCAACTATTCCTTGGGCAAGAACTTTTTTCAAAGGTACAGCCATGGCTAGCTATTTTACCAGAAGTTATCGGACACCAAAAAGAAAAGACATATCTTCTGCTTCTGCAGAATAATACAGAATTAAGGCCAACAGGAGGATTTATTGGAACTTACGGCATTTTAAAAATACGCAATGGCTCAGTAACGAGTTTTGTTACGGATAATGTGTATAATTTAGATGAGCCAGCAAAAGCATATAATACTAAAATTCCGCCCTTGCCTTTACAAAAATACATAAAACAATCTCAATGGTTTTTGCGGGATGTAAACTGGGATCCTGACTTTCCAACAACAGCCAAATCCGCGATTCAATTTTATAAAGACGAGAGAGGCCCTATACGCAACTTTGACGGAGTGATCGCTTTTACGCCCACTTTGATTGAGAACCTATTGAGCGTTACAGGACCAATTACTATAGACGACAAAGAGTTTACTACTGACAATCTTATTGATACTTTAGCGTATCATGTGGAATTAGGATTCAAAGAAGAGGGAATTACTGTCCATAATCGAAAACAAGTTATTGACGACGTAGCCCAGCAATTGCAGGAAAAATTATTCTCTTTATCTGTTGATAATATCCGTGAACTTATTCCTGTTATATTTGGCTCCTTAGACCAAAAACAAGTTATGTTCTATTTTGAGGATGAACTGGTTCAAAGCGTTGCGCAAGAATTTAACTGGGATAACAGCATCCGACAAACTTCTTGGGACTATGTGTATGTTGTTGATGCTAATCTTGGGTCACTTAAGTCAGATCCTGCTATTAACCGCGCAATAAGTTATTCTCTTAAACCAAAAGAAGACGGACTCGCAAATTCGACTGAAACAGAGATGCAAGCAACAGTATCAATCACATACGAACATACTGCGGATTTTGATTGGAAAACAACTAGATATAGAACTTATACCCGATTGTATGTTCCCTTGGGATCAAAATTTGTTTCCGCTATTGGCAATGAGGAGGAACTTGCTATTGCTGATGAGCATAATAAAACAGTGTTTGGAACTTTTATCTCAATAGAGCCAGGCGAAACAGAAACTTTATCTTTTACATATACTTTGCCAGTTGACCTCATTACTGGTATTTCACAAGGCGCGTATAATCTTTTAATACAAAAACAAGCAGGCACGCACGCGCATATAGTGAATCTTGATTTAGTGCTTCCATTTAAAATTGACGAAATTAGCCCAAGTAATATACTAAAGAAAAAAGGAGGAAATCAAATAACTGGGCAATTTGCATTAGATACAGATAAAAAAATTAATGTAAAAAATGGCAACTCACTTTAATTGGAGGTAATGATCATGCGTTTCTTAGAGCGGTTGGCATACCGCGCTCCAAGGAATATACATATATGGGGAATTATAGTGTGCGGAATCCTTTTATGGATATACACAAGATTCCCATAACCCAACAAAGGAGATTATCGTGCAACAGAGATTTGAGCCCATGAAGCCACTGGACTTGGCAATCATCGCATTTATTGTCTTAGCTGGGCTCGGTTTCCTGGTATATATTGGATATCGGGTAATTACTGGTTAATTCAACAAGTATAGGAGGTGAAATATGCATAGCCCTGAAGGCCTTGGAGCAAAAAACTTCTTGGCCTTTTAATTTTGACTTGACTCTAGCCCTGCTTTCGCTTAAGATGAGCATGGTAGAAGAATTTACTCTATGGCTTTATTCGTCAAAAAAATCGGTATTGATTTAGGGACTGCTAATACGCTTGTGTATGTTCCAGGAAAAGGAATTACTTTAAATGAACCGTCTGTTGTGGCGGTTTCTTTGAATGAAAAGCAGGTATTAGCAGTAGGGGATGATGCAAAGGAAATGCTTGGCAGAACTCCTGATACTATTGTGGCGTCACGCCCTCTTAAGCATGGAGTAATAGCGGATTACAAAACAACAGAAGCAATGCTTAATTATTTTATTAATAAAGCAGTTGGCGGTTTTCGGCTAATTCGACCAGAAGTTATGGTCGCTGTTCCAGCTGGCATAACTTCCACAGAGCGGCGTGCTGTTATAGACGCAACAATCGCGGCTGGAGCAAAAGCGGCTTACATTATAAAAGAGCCAATAGCAGCTGCTATTGGCGCGAATATTCCAATTGGGAGCGCAAGTGGGCACATGATTATTGATATGGGCGGAGGAACAAGCGAAATGGCTGTTATCTCCTTAGGCGGCATAGTTGCAAATACATCAGTCCGAATTGGCGGAAACAAATTTGATATTTCAATTTCCGATTATATACGCAGAAAGTATAACTTAGCAATAGGGGAAAGAAGTTCAGAGGATATTAAAATAGGCATTGGTTCTGCTTTGTATCTACAAAAAAAATTAAGCATGGAAGTCAGAGGCCGTGACATGGTTTCTGGCTTGCCAAGAACAGTATCTGTATCGTCTGATGACATGACTGAGGCAATTCAAGCGGAATTAGAAGGAATAATTTCTGCTGTAAAGGGCGTACTCCAATCCACGCCTCCAGAACTTTCCGCGGACGTGATAGATAAGGGTATTGTCTTATCTGGCGGCTCGTCTTTACTGCGAAATATGGATCGTCTGATAGCCCAAGCAACAGGTGTGCCTGCTTATACCGCAGATGAGGCGCTTTTGTGTGTAGCAAAGGGTACAGGTGTTGCACTAGAGAATCTGGAATCATACAAGAGGAGTATTCTTGCTACTAGCTAAAATAATTCAGGCCCGCCTCGATTGCTCGAAGCAGGCCTTTTTTGTTACGCGGGATTCTCCTTTTCCCGCTTAGAATCCAAGCTGGTTAAAAGGATGTGGATTCGGAGCCCAGTCGCAGTCAACCTGCTCTGCAAATCCGTTGATGTCGCAACACGTTAAAAAGTGATGCGCGCTAGTTAGCAATCGCTCGGTTGTCTTGATACTGACGCAGGGATCAGTGATCGAGATTTTGGGATCTGTCTGGGAAAGTGCCTTCCCATTCACATTTTGCCGTCCTTCTTGGAAATAGCTCTCCAACATCATTCCAATAACAGGACTTCTGCGTTCAGCACGCGATTTAATCACTGAATACCAAACTTGTTCGGATTGCTGCGGATTTTTTCCGGAGTTGTCATGGCACACGTCGATCATAACAACAGGCCGCAACCCTGTTTTGGAAAGCAGGCGAGTCGCTCGATCAACATCTCTTTGCTCGTAATTTGGCTCACCAGCACCGCCTCTAAGTATTAACACGCCGTTCGGATTACCAGTGGAATGGCACTTACATAGGATTCCGTCTTCATTATTACTCGGAAACCAGTGCGGATGGCGAGCTGTTTCAAGACCATATACTGCTTGTTTAATACTGCCGCCAGTGCCATTTTTAATGCCGTATGGCGCAGATACCCCAGACACCAGCCACCGGTGAATTGACGACTCAGACGTACGAGCGCCAAGGACCGCGAAGGACAACACATCTCCGTAGTACTGAGGCCCAAACATGAGCATCAATTCCGTAGAAACAGGTAAGCCAATTCTAGCTGCCTCGACAAAAAGACCGCGTGACATGGCAATACCCTTGTCCATTTCGCCATCTTCTGTTCCTGAAGGATCCAGAAACATGCCAGGCCAATCCTTTGTGGTACGCGGCTTTTCTTGATGCAGGCGGACCATGATATAGAGACGGTCCAAAAATCGTTCACGCATCTCCATCAGCCACTCGCAGTACTCAAGCGTAGCTGTAACATTGTGAACCGAACACGGACCCGCAATTATCAGCATGCGAGGATCATCGCCGTTCAGGATGTTGACGATATCCCTACGCTGTCTGAGAATCTGCTCTTCGACCGCATCTGGCAAAGGAATGGCTTCCTTTACCACCCTTGGCGGCACCAGCGGAATTAACGGACCGTCAATGTGAATGTTCTCTGTTCTTGCAATCATGCGAAATCTCCCCTCTAGGTTAGGCACTACAACAACCTATCCTGTTCGATTGTCAGGATCGTTTTGTGGGCCTGTTCTGGATCAACTAGCTTCACTTTAAATTGCTTCTCCCTTCTGAAAATGTGATAAATTGTGAAGGAGCATCAGCCCCTCCTGTAACACGACTTTTTTGGCTAACATAAACAAAAAACTGATCGTGAGATCAGTGTCTATGCTAGGTTATTTTATTGCACAATACAAGACGCCTGATCTCTAATCAGTTAAAAAGTAAAAGCTAAAGAAGTAGGCGTTTGTATGTATCATAACTATGATCATATTATCATGTGTAAATATTTTGTCAAATACTTATCAACAATATGCCTTGCGTTTAAGAATAAATAGGTCTATAATGTTTTACATATGAAAATCGTAAAAAATTATTCTAATTCCAAAAAATAATGAATAAAAAAAATATTTTGATAATATTAGGGGTGTTAATAATAATTAGTGCCATAGTTATCTATAAGCTTTATTTTTTCTCCTTGGAGTACTCACAACAGTAACCACTGTAGAATTTAGACCTCAAGAAATATCCGAAGAACTTCAACAAGAATCCCTTAAGGGGATTGACTTATCTTTAACCTTAACTAAAGAAGAAATAGAATCCATTGGTTTTGATGTAGAGAGTATTAGTATTGAAAATCCTATAAAGACTGGTAGAACCTCTTATCAATTCATCCAAGAAGAAATTTATGAATATGTTATCCTTTCTATAGTAAACGTTCAAAAAAGAGAAGAGTTGAATTATATAATAAATGCGTATAAAAACAAAAACATAGCATCTTCAAGGTTTGAAGGAGAGGTTAAAAATTACGAAGCAAAAAACATTTGTGGTCTAGGAGAACAATGTAATTACAAAAATATTGGAGATAAAAATCCAAACATTCTACTATGGTTCCTAAAAGAAAGTTATATAGTAAGTATCAGATTATATAGTAGTAAAGAAGATGATTTAAATAAAATCATAGAGTTAGGAAAGATAATAGAAAACAAAATATAAAATCTTAAGGATAAGTTGCTAAAATATCTCCATAGATCATAGATTGACCATGGTAGGTTTTTCTTAAAGCTTTTCCAATAATTTTTTCTTTAGAAATCCATCTTTCAAAACTATGATGTACGGGATCACCAAAAACAGTTAAAACAGACCAGGTCGCACAAATAGAAAGTACTGATATACAAGGCGGTGATATCCGTGCGAACGGTTGGACTAAATTCAGAAATTAACCTTACGGCTTTGGACTTAAATACCCACAGGGTGAGTGGAAAATATCAAGCAGTCCGGCTGATAGTGACGATTTCCCAATAAGTATGCAGAGGATATCCGATGGGTGGGGAGCCATGCAGTTTCATGCCATTGAAAAAGAAATAGAGGATTATCAAGACCAAATTAGCCATCAATTTCAGATTAGAAATGGCGATATATACTACCTAGGCGATTCGCCGACCCTCGGGGGTAGAGCAGTTCGGGCATTAATCATTTCTAAGTCCCATTCATTTTTTGTACGATATGTTTTCGACAATACTGAAACGATGACTTCAGACGCAGAAGAGTTCTTTCTGGCTTTTCTATCAACTATTGAGTTTGACTAACAAAGAGGAGGTGAAAACCTGAGCTTTTAAGGTTTTGTCAGTACAATTTCTAGACACGTATACCCTTTGAAGGAGGTTAGAGTTGTGTTACGAATAAGCTGCTTTTTGAGAGCGTGTTTTAGCATGTCCGCTCTTTCAGTGTGTGTATACGCACCACTATGGGCAAATGACGACGACGAAGAAAATAATGATCAAGGGATATGGAGCCATGATTTTTTTTAGTTGACAAATTTTTATAGTTATATATACTTTAAATAATATGAATTATCACTCACAAAACCTACTCCTAGACCTCCTTCTTCTCCAGTTGCGGGCTAGGTAATTTTTGTGTAGCATAATCCATATAAACACAGCACCTAGTCCAAACGGACTGGGTGTTTTGTTTTTGTACATAAACAAAACATGTGTCACATATTCAAAGGAGAGTAAGATGTATACCAAACAGAAACAGGGTGGCGCGCCTAAAAAAATTAAGTATGCCGCAGATTGCATTGGCACAAACTTTATGTGGATGCGCGCGCTTCAAGTTTCCGCCGAGAATCAGCCAAAAGAAGAACCAAACCAAAAACCCCAAACAAGGAGTAAGCGACATGCATCAGTTAACGTATGAGGAATGTCCAGAGCTTGAAATCATCCAGAATCAGTGGGGATTTACTCGCGCTGGCGGGCTTGTTCCCCCGTTTTTCTATGACGTCACCCCTCGAGACGGCAACCAGGCACTTCGTAAACCATGGGAGCCAGAAGAGAAGATGAAAGTGTTCGGCATGTTATGCGAACTCGGAGTTCAAGGAGTTGAAGCCGGGTTTGCAGCTGCTTCTGACAAGGACTTTGACTCAGTGGTCCAAATCGCCCAAGCAGCGCCAAAGGGAATGGTTATTGGTGCCTTAGCTTTTGCGCGCGAGGACACTATTTACAAAGCTGCACAAGCTTTTGCGAGCTGCTCCCTAGGAATCCCAATGCTGCATACATTCCTAGGGATGTCCCCATTTCATATGGAGAACTCCCTTGGAAAATCGCCAAATGCAATAATCCAGATGGCGGTAAATGCGGTTGTGTTGGCACGGGAAGTGATGGGTGAAGAAGGCCTTGTCCAGTTCAGTCCCGAACATTTTGGGGACTGCATCACGAACCTGGACTGGGTTATTGAGAAGATGTTGGAAATCGTGCACGCAGGCAAAGTAAATGTAATCAACTTGCCGAATACTGTCGAACGGTATCGGCCAGAGGTATTCGCTTACTTAGTTCGCAGGGTAGTAAAGGCAATGCCAGATTGGGTTAGAGTAGCGGTACACTGCCATAATGACCTTGATATGGCGACTGCCAGCACAGTGGCTGGGTACTTTGCGGGCGCTGACCGGCTGGAGGTAACGATCAATGGCCTTGGTGAGCGGCCTGGAAACACTCGACTCCATACCACAGCTGTTGCGCTACATAACGCAGGTGTCCCCATTGACTTGGCTATGGAAAGGATATATGAGGTATCCCTGAAAATAGCGGAAATCTCTGGTATTCCCATCCACGAAAAAGATGCCCTAATTGGAAGGGATATCCGCGCACAAAGAAGTGGAGTTCACCAATCAGGAGTAATTAGAACGTTTAACTTGCCAAAAGGAGCGTACCGCCCGATCGACTGGACCTTGATTGGTAGAGCAGGTGATGATGAAATTGAATTTACCTCTCAATCTGGATACTCTGCGGCCAAGTGTCTTATCCAAGAAGGTGGCAGGACTATTACCGTTGATGAGGCAAAACTGCTGATGCCAGCTCTTACCAATGCCGCTGATAGATTCGGCCAGCTGACCATGGAAGAATTGGTAGCCGTATACGAAGCATATCTTGAGCTGGTGAAGAGAAAAGATATTGTTGAGCCAGAAGATATGCGTCCGATTACTGATGAGGTGATCGAGGGCATGCGAAAAGATGACATGTGGCGAGTTATTTCAGCAAGCCACTTCTCCACACCGGACGAGCGCGCAGTAGGCTATGTGGTGCTTGTAAAAAATGGAGACGAGTATATGCAATCAGCCGATGGTGACGGGCCGGTTGATGCCGTTTGCACAGCCATCGAACGCATCACGGGAATAGAGCCAGAACTCACCTTGCGTGGCATCACTCCTGTTAGCGAGGGTCAGGAAGCGCAAGGCAGTGCTTCGCTCACGCTTACTTTAGATGGATTATCAGAGGACGCTGAACGTACGCATACTGACATAGTCATCGCAGTAGCGAGTGCGTATATTGCGGCCTTAAACGCTCTTTTACGAAAAAATCCTTGAATGGAGGCAAGGAACTGAGGGAGCCCAGGAATTCACATTCTTGCGGCTCTCTTTTTTATTGACTCATATATACATTAACTAGTATAATACATACATGACAGAACTCATTGGACATAAGGATATTCTTTCGTACTTCAAAAACTGCGCCAAGAACAATACACTTTCACATGCCTACTCATTAATAGGGCCAAGCAGTATCGGAAGAATGAAACTTTTGGAGGTTTTTTTAGTAAATTTTTTGCCGACAGATAACCTTGAACATCCAGATATTAAAATCTTAGCTCAAGAAAAAGATCTTATTTCAATTGATACAATTCGAAATGCCCGCACATGGCTATCACACACGCCAATAAGTTCAGATAAAAAAGTTCTTATTATAGATAAAGCAGGAGCAATGAATACAGAAGCGCAAAACGCGTTTTTAAAAATTTTAGAGGAGCCAGGAAATGCTACATATATTTTTCTTTTGTTGAATAACCGTAAAGATGTGTTGCAAACGATATTTTCAAGAGCATTGCCTATCTACTTTAATCCGGTCCCTGTTTCAGAATTACAGTCAAGCGATGTTCATGGTAGGCCGGGTGTGGCACTTAGTAATAATGATCATGATAGTTCGCTGATTGAAAAAATTCTTTTATCAGACAATATAAGTGAACGCATGAGAATTTGGTTAGAAGCAAAAATGGAAAAAGAAGAAATAAAAAGCTGGCTGGTACAAAGTATGCCAGAATTAAGGAAAAAATTATTATCTGGTACTTCTGATTCGCAAACAACTTCAAAGGCCATAAGAAATCTTTTAGAATCTTTCTCAAAACCAATAGGCCAAAACTGGCAACTTGTCGCAGAGAACTTAATCGTATCTATTTAAATTCTCCCAACACCCTCGTGTTTATCAAAACAACATATATGAGTAAGATAAAATTATTTTTAGTAGTAACGTCCATATCTCTACTTGGTGCTGCATGTACACCAGGAGGAATTAATGTGCAGCCAGAAAATGATGGCGGTATTTGGTTTACCACAAATGACGGGGAAACATGGCAGCATAGGTCAAACGTATTTATAGACCGCTTAAGCAAAAAAACTATCCAAAGCGTGAATATTAAAAAATTAATTTTTTCACCGGGTGACAACACAAAACTATTCGCAATAACAGAATCAAATGGCTTGTGGATAAGCTGGAATGAGGCATTTTATTGGGATCTTATACTGCCAAATTCTGATATTAATGATATCGCAGTTAACCCAGATAACACGCGAATTATTTATGCCGCAATTAGTGGAAATATAGCCATGACCAGGGACGAGGGAATTAACTGGAAAGCAACCTATACCAGCGATAGTTCGTCAGTAGAAATTTCAAGCATCGCACTAAATCCAACTAAAACAAATATCCTATATGCAGCAACAAACCAAGGAGATATACTTATATCAGAGGATTCGGGAATTTCATGGAGAGAATATACAAAAGTAAAGGGCAAGCTTATTAACATGACATTCCATCCAAGCCAGCCTTTAACAGTTTACGCTGGGATAGCCGGAATTGGGCTTATGCGTTCTAGGGACGAGGCCAAGACATGGGAATCATTTAGCGAAGAGTTTAAGGAGTTTTCTGGTACAAATACTTATCGCGATTTTGTGCTGATTCCTTCTGGTGTTGTGTATGCTTCTAGCCATGGGCTATTAAGAAGCTTGAACCATGGAAAGGATTGGGCGTCCTTGCCATTGATTTCTGGTAAAAATGATCCTAATATATACGCCTTAGCAGTTAACCCAGATAATCCTTTAGAAGTATTTTATGGAACCCGTTCTACATTTTATCACTCAATAGACGGCGGATTTAACTGGATACCGCGCAAATTGCCTTCTTCTAGAACAGCATCTGATATTCTTATTAATCCAGATGATACCAGTAAAATGTATTTAGGGGTAAAGCTGAATAGATAATTATTATACTGTCATCCCGAGCCATCCTTCGCCAGTAGGCTTCGGCTGGTAAACTACAGTAGTAGTCGACTTGTCCGCCGTAGCTTACTAGCGTAGGCGGAGGGATCTCTTTATTCCTTATAAAAAGGGATCCCTCCGCTTCGCTCCACATTGAGTACAATGTGTCACTTCGGTCGGGATGACAATGTCTATGTATACACAATTTGAGGAAAAAACTAAAAATTCAGAAACACATTTTAAGGAAGAATTGAACACTTTAAGAACTGGCAGGGCAAACCCTGCTATTGTTTCGGATATGCAGGTTGAGGCATATGGTGCAAGCCAGCCGCTTTCGCAGCTCGCGAATATTTCTGTTGCAGGCCCTCGAATGCTTGTAATTGAGCCATGGGATAAATCTTTGGTAAAAGAAATAGAAAAAGCTATTATCGCTTCAGACCTTGGATTAGCCCCAGCTATTGATGGAACACTTATCCGAATTACTTTGCCAGAAATGACAGAAGAAACACGCAAAGACATGGTGCGCGTGCTTAAAGAGAAACTAGAGGAAGTACGCGTCTCAATACGCAATGCGCGCGAGGAGGAGAAGAAAAAGATTGACACAGAAAAAAAGGCAGGTACACTCACCGAGGATGAGCAGCGAAATCAAATAGAGGATTTAGACAAAAAAACAAAAGACATTATTTCTAATTTAGAATCTTTGGCAGATGAGAAAGAGAAGGAGGTGATGACTATATAAATTTTATTGTCATTCCGACCGAAGCGAATCACCGTACTCGGTGATGAGAGAAGTGGAGGAATCTCTTTTTTAAACAAAAGAAGAGATCCCTCCACTCCGTTCCTCGTTGAGTACAACGAGTCACTTCGGTCGGGATGACAGTAAAATATGTTCATAACCATAATCGTCTTCATTTTAATACTCGGATTCCTCGTATTGGTCCATGAATTTGGACATTTTTATACTGCAAAAAAAATGGGTATGGATGTGGAGGAATTTGGCCTTGGATTTCCACCAAAAATCTATTCAAAAAAATTTGATAACACAGAGTACTCTATTAACGCTATTCCAATAGGCGGATTTGTAAAAATAAAAGGAGAAGACGGGAATTCCACGCAAGAGGAGGGAAGTTTTTCGTCCAAACCCGCATGGCA
>CAYOXH010000016.1:0-12994 GCA_964407875.1 uncultured Gammaproteobacteria bacterium | reverse complement strand
GACCATCTTGCGCCCATTCAATATCCATTGGCCGCTTATAATGATTCTCTATTATAACGCCCCACTTTGCTAATTGCATTATCTCTTTTTCGTCTAGAACATGGCGCTTTTGATCTTTTTCGCTAACAGATACAATCTTTGTTGGGTTTGTTTGTCCAACTGCATATTCCATTTTTATTTTTTTAGATCCTAAGGACTTGCCAACTATTGGCACAAATTTTTGCATTTTTGGCTTGTACACATAATATTCATCAGGGCTTACTTTGCCTTTGACGATTAATTCGCCTAAGCCCCATGATCCGTTGATGAGGATTACATCGCGGAATCCGGATTCTGTATCAATTGTAAACATAACACCCGCAGCTGCGAGATCGCTTCGCACCATTTTTTGCACTCCGACAGAGAGCGCTACGTTCTTATGCTTGAATCCTTTATCCACTCGATACGAAATTGCTCTGTCAGTAAATAAAGATGCCATGCACTTGCGAACCGACTCCATTAAAGCATGCTCCCCTACTATGTTTAAATAGGATTCCTGCTGTCCTGCAAATGACGCGTCTGGAAGATCCTCCGCAGTTGCCGAAGAGCGTACTGCCACGTCTAGCGCTTTTGACCTATACTGCTTTGATAATTTTTTGTACGCGCTAGCAATTTCCTTTTTTAACTCCAAAGGAAAAGCTGCCTCCAGAATTGTTGTGCGAATATTTCTCCCACGTTCTGCAAGCTGTTTTACATTTTTTGTATTAAGGCCTTTTAATTGTTTTGCTATTTCTTTGTTAACTCCTGCCTCCTCCAAAAAGTACCGATAACCTTCCGCAGTCACAGCAAAACCATCTGGCACATTTATCTTTTTGCCAAGATTGCGGACCATCTCGCCTAGGGATGCATTCTTTCCGCCGACAAGAGGGACGTCTTTGATAGAGAGTTCTTTGAAAAATTTTATGTATTGCATAATAACCAACCACCAATTTCCAATAACCAAGAAATTTCCAAGCTTCAAATCTCAATATCCAATCTTAAGATTTACTATTTTCTTGTTTGTCAATTATTGATGAAAGTATTCTTTTTAATTCGTCTGCTTCTTGAATAAGATCTTGCATTCTAGGTTCAAACGTAGGATTTGCCTCTGCAATGCATACTAGATGTAGTTTTGATTCTTTTGCCTCTTTTCTTGATATTTTTAAACGATAGATCATGTCTTTCTTACTCATTGCGTCATTTGCCTCTATATAATTTGCTGCAGTAGAATCTGATGAACCAATTACTTGTTTTACTAGACGTTCATTAATATAATCTTTTGGCAATGCTCTACATAATCTAATAACTCGCTTAGCAAATTCTTCTGTTCTTTGCTCAAGATCAAAGTTGTGCTGATTTTTACCTTTTTTCTCCTCCATTTGATTATTGGTTATTGAATATTGAGTTTTTCTTGGCTATTGGAAATTGGCTATTGGAAATTTCTAAACAGTATGAATTTTAAGCAAATTCAAACTCCCATGCGGCCCAGTTGGGTGTCCTGATGCAATAAGAATTTTTTCGCCTTTTTTAATCTTAAATTCCTTTTTAACTAATTTAACAGTTGATTTTATAAGATCATCAAGTTTTGCGTGGCGCTTCATATAATATGGCGCAACACCCCAAATTAAAGACATTTGCCTGCGAGAAATTTCGTTTTGCGTTAAAGCAATAATTGGAACCTCTGGCCTTTCACTAGAAATTAACCTGGCAGACCTCCCAGAAGAAGACATAGCAACAATAACTTTAATATTATCTGCCTCAACAACTTCTTCTGCTGTGTGCGCTATAATTTTTGGAACTTCCGCATATTTCTCTTTTTTTGATTTTACATCATCATAAGGAGATTCCTCTGTTTCTTCTATAATATCGCGCATCATTTGGCATGTTGCTATTGGATACTTTCCTGTAGAAGTTTCTCCAGAAAGCATAACAGCATCTGTATGGTCTATAACCGCGTTTGCAACATCTGATACTTCTGCCCTAGTTGGACGCGGGTTTATTGTCATTGATTCAAGCATTTGCGTTGCTACGATTACGGGCTTAGATGCTTTTAAGCATTTTTCTATAAACTTTTTTTGCAATAAAGGAATTTCTTCTGCTGGTAATTCAATTCCAAGGTCGCCTCTGGCTATCATTATTGCGTCGCTAGCTTCTAAAATTTTATCAAAACTATTAACTGCTTCTTTTCTTTCAACCTTTGCGATTATTTTTGGTTGATATTCTTTATTATTTGGAAAAAGCTTTCTTAAATCATTAACATCTTTTTCGTTTCTAACAAAAGAAAGCGCAACCCAATCTACTTTCTGATTTAATCCAAATTTTAAATCCTGTTTATCTTTTTTTGTGATAACAACATCTTTTAAATCTGACTCTGGAAGATTTATCCCCCTATTACTTGTTAAAACATCTCCTTCTTCAACAGTCGCAATAACAGAATTTCCTTTAATAGATTTTGTGCGCATTCGAACAAGGCCATCCTTAATAAGGATCACCTCTCCTGGTTTTACCATTTTTCCAAGAGCAACTTGAGTCGGTAAAACAGTTGTCCCTGCTTTAGATTTTACTTTTTTGCCTTCCAAAGCCAATATAACTGTTTCGTCTCGTTTTACTGCAATACCATCCTCTGGCAAGTCGCCCAAACGGATGCGCGGGCCTTGTAAATCTTGAATTATTGCTATTGGCTCTTTTGCCTTATCCCCTGCCTTGCGAATATTTCGAATTAACATGGAATGATGCTCATATGTACCATGCGAAAAATTTAATCGCGCGCAATTCATTCCAGCTTTCACAAGATGGCGTAATTTTTGAGTTGTCTCTGTTGAAGGCCCAATTGTGCAGATGATTTTAGTACGTTTCATATAAAAGTAGGCAGTAGTTAGTTGGCAGTTGGCAGTAGATTTTAACCACGACTATCTACTGTCCACTGTCAACTATATTATTATACCACAAAACCACCCACAGCCGAAGTTATGGCTTTTATAATAAAAATGATATTGCACGAAAATAATTATTTCTTTGCCAGCTTATTATACAGCCACGCAAAAACCCAGCACCCAATTCCTGCGTCGAATAAATCCCCAGATTCCGCCGATGAATGCACCAGCTACACTGATTGTATACCATGGGTACGCATTCGCAAACAAGCCCAAAAACGCGTCCCCATACCCTGTGTACGTAGCAATGAGCGTAAGCACAAACATACCCAAGGCCCATATGATGCCTCCTGCCAAGGCAAATGCTTTTATATCTAGTTTCATAAATTATCTCCTTTCCGCCGATAGGCGGATTATTTTATTTTTGTCATTTATAGTATAGCAAATTTCTTGACAAATATCACAATAAAAAACCGGAAGCATTTCTACTTCCGGCCTCCAAAATCCAGCTCCAACTGACCTGTATCAGGAGTTGGTTCTGGTTCAGATGATTCATCCTGTTGCGCTTTGGGCATAGGTAGTACTCTAACAACTTTGCCCAAGGACAATTTCATCTTAAATGAATCATCTGGTGCAAGCTCTTTTATTGTGCGCGCAACGCATGACAAAAGATCAATATCTTCTTGTGATGCAATGCCTGCGACAATTTTTACCATGCGCATACGTATGAGACGCTTGGCCTGCCGCGCACTATATGCCGCAACATATGCATCAACGAACATCTTTCCCCAATCCACGTATCCGAATCCGCACACATGAAAGATATGCTTAACTTTGCGCCACGCGTTTCGATCACGCGCCATACGAATCACCTCCTTTTTCTACTTTGCTTAAATCGAACGCAAAAGATTTACAATCCCTTCTGGGCAATACGCTATTGTTCTGTCTGTGACCACTACTTCGCCTGTGCCAATGGAAACATCAAGCTCCAAGGCAAAGTATGACCCTGATTCTACTCTTGTGATCAAGGTCATGGTGCAGTGGTCTAGCATGTTGCCAGCGTGCATGATAACGAATCTTATTACCTCCTCTGTTTTGGGATAGACCTGGGATGTCGGAAATATTCCGAAATAGCACTTGTACCCTAGTATGGAGTAGAAAATATGCAGATTACCAAGGCACTGAACAATGCGCAGTGCTTGTATATTCATTACTTCCCTCCCCTTTTTGAATTGTTATGTATATGCGATAAAACAGTATACTGTATCACATATATATAATAAATCAATATCTGATTTTTTACTCACAAAACCTTTAAAATAATGTAATTCACCTCTTTATCGCCTATTACAACACTTATTTCTTCTCCAACTTTCTTGCCAATAAGCGCGGATCCGATTGGCGAATTATGCGAGATAATCCCTTTCTCTGGTTTTGTTTCTGTTGAGCCCAAAATTTGATATGTCTTTTTATTGCCATATACCTGGACTGTAACAGTACTGCCAAGCTCTATAATACCAAGGTCCTTGCCTGGCTTTATAATAACTGCCTTGTTGATAAGGTCGCGGGCCTCATCAATCCTGCGATTCAGGCCGCGGAGTTTTGCTTTTGCGATTTGATATTCCGCGTTCTCGGAAAAATCTCCATTCGCGGCAAATGTCTTAACATCAAGTACCAAGGCCGGCCTAGATTTTAGCATCCTGTCTAATTTAATTTTAAGCTCGCCGAACTTATCCTGCGTCATATGCGGATCTACTGCAATGTTTGTAAATTTTTCTGATTTTCTTTTTGGTACTTGCATACAACGCTATCCTAAAGACGTCACCCTGAACCATGTCCCGAGTATTCCTGAGGGATTGTTTCAGGGTCTGTCTTGTTATTAAAATTTATCCCCTAGCCAAAAAGCTCCACCAAGGTTTTTTAGTTTTCTCAACTATTCCTGTTTCCGCGTTAATCTGGCTTGTTGTCTTCATTTTGGCCTTGAATAATCCAAAAATTTTTACATCTCTTTTTCCTGTAACTTCATAAACCGGCTTTCCAACATCTTTTAGTTCTATAACATAATCCTTTAATTTCAATTGATTTATTGCGACACTAGATACTACAGAAGGCATTATCTTAACTTCTTTATTTCCAACGGGCGTTTCCATTAACAACTTTTTTTCTTCTAAAATTAATTTTTTAGATGCCTTAACAGAAACCAATCCTTGTTGCACATAGGTCTCTGATTCTTCCTCTATCAAAAACACACCATCTGCACCACCTCCCTCACCAGCTACTACAGGTATTGGAGATACAATTTTACCCTCTTTAGTTGGTTTTGCGTTTGCAGGCCTGCCTAAACCTTGTCCTTTATCAATTACTATTGGATTTGGATCTGGAATACTGACAATTCCATTTAATTCCGCGTATCTGATAATTTCTTCAGAATCAAAAATCTCGATCCAATTTTGCTCTTCTCCTTTTGGAACTTTAACCACTCCCCATTTTGGAGCATTATTGCTGGTAAAATGAGATTCCCATTTTATTAACTTAGAGCTATAGGACTCAAAAAACTTCTTTGCTTGTTCTTCTGTAACATCACTATTAAATCCAACAATTACATCCCCTGGAACATATGACCCAATATCATCGTCTATTTGGCATGTAGGAAATCCCCTACAGCCATTTTCATCAATAATACCTGGTATAAATACTCCATCTTCACACCAGTTAGGGCTAGGAGGAACATATTCTGGACATGTCCCTATATCCACAGGAGGGCTGGTAGGAGGGCTGACTGTGCCTTCACTTGTTCCTGATTGCCCAGATTCTTGCGCAGAAACCAAAGACACTCCTACTATAAATATAAGAGTTGTGATTATTGGGAAAATAAGTTGTTTTACATGAGTATTATTCATACTAAATAATTGCATATATTATTAGTTAATTTGCTTACCTAGTGTATAACGGTGTATAAACAAAAATGTTACACAAAAATAGCTTTTTATTAGCTTTTCAGCATTTTAAGCTTTTCTGAGTGCGTTAATTTCTTAATTCTTGCTTCCTCTTTTTGCGCGTTAGATCTGTTTTTGAATTTTCTAGAATATATAAGCTTAACCGGCCTGCGAGCCTTAGTATACCTTGCTCCCCGCGGGGATGTGTTGTGTTCGGTTAATCTGCGTTTAAGATCAACAGTAATGCCTGTATACAGTGTCTTATCTTTACATTTAAGTATATAGAGGTAATACATATTATAATCATACATTATTTTGTATGAATAGAAAAAGGCGTTGACCATGCACTAGTCAACGCCTTTCGAAAAATCACCAACAGCACGCTGGTACGAGTCGTACTATCAGATCGTGCCATCAAGCGGCCACGCGAGCGGGATACTGCTGGCCAATCTCGTGCTGACCAAGACCGCAGATATCGTCCCCATCTGCGAAGAATCCTCCGCAAATGGTGCAACGGCAGCTGCTGAACACACCGCAGGTGACAGTGGCGGTCTTCTTGGGCTCTGGTGCCGCAGGCGCCTCCTTGGCCTTTGGCTCCTCTGCGGGGCGGTAATAGATCGCCCCATGCTCGTGCCCGTGGCTGCAGTAGCCGCCTTCGTCGAAGCAGCTACCGTCGATGGTGCAACGGTTTCCAAAACCGTCGTTCAAAAACTTCCTGCCCCCAGGAATCGGGGTAAAACTTACATCGTGCATTCCTGCACCTCCATGGAAAGAGTATTGAAAGGGTTTTGCCCTTTCGGATATAGCGAGAAACTGTCTATTCTTACCTAAAAAAACAGTTCTTCTCACTATCGGTTATTTAAAACAATAACATATGTTGCTGTTTGCTGTCAAAAATACGGCTTAACTGCTAGATATATTTAAAACTGAAGTTGCGCAATTATTTGTCTCATCCAGCTCATTAACTGCATTGCCATTATCCGCGCAAAACTCAAAAGTGTGCGTGCCTGTTAAGGCCTCCCAAATCAATGTCCAATAAGAAGTTGCGGAATTATCAGGCCAAATAGGAGATACTTTGTAATCTGATGGATATGAATCATAATATCCATCACTATTCAAATCTATCCGCAAACGAGAAAGAGTTGCAGTTGCAGGACCCTCTCCTACATTAAAAATATCTGCTGTAAATGAAACATGATCGCTTGCTTTAGGCGATTGCGGCGATACCTCAATTGATGAAACAATCAAATCCGGTTCTAAGACCAATGTTGGGGCAACCTCAAAGGCCGTGCTTACGCAGTTATTGTATTCATTAGATTCCACTATAGAGTCCCCATTATCCGCGCAGATTTCCGCAAAATGCGTACCTGGAGTTGTAATCCAATTATAACTAAATACCAATTCTTTGGCGGCACCCGTTGCAAGCGAAGAAACTTCAAACGCGTCTTCTTTATCCCATGTGTTGTTATTATCTATATCAATGCGAAGCAAAGCTACAAAAGCTCCTGCCGCGCCTTTGCCATAATTTTCTACATTCCCAGAAAATGAAACACTGTCTCCCTCGTTCAAATTTTCCGAGCTAAGCGATATAGAATGAGAAACAAGGTCTGCGCCATCAATAGATGTTGTGCCCCCAATAATAAGGACCGCTGTTGCGCAATTATTTGATTCAACTAATTCATTAATAGCAGAGCCGCCATCTGCGCAAATCTCTGCGATGTGCGTACCTGCCTCTGCTATCCATGCCGAACTCCAAGTAGTAATTCGCAAAGCCCCGCTGCCAAGAGAAGAAACAGGAACATCAGTAAACCCAACATCCCAAGTATTATCCGCATCCAAATCAATGCGCAAGCGCGCGCGAGTTACATCAGCAACGCTTTCTCCTATATTTTTTATGGTCCCAGAAAAGCTAATCTTGTCTCCTTTTGTCGGGTTATCTGGAGAATAATTAAATAACTGCGCAATAAGATCTGGATCACCTGCCTTTAAATTCGCGTCTTCATCTATCTCGGCATATGCCGTAAGTTTGTAGCTTTCGCAGTTATTTGTTTCGTTGGATTCAGTGCTGGTATCCCCAAAATCAGCGCATGCCTCATAAACAGATGTCCCTGACTCAGCTGTCCAGACATTTTTTACTGTTACTGATTGAGATGTACCCGCTAATAATTTTGTAAATAAAAACTCGTCTGTCTCAGTATACCAAATATCGTTATATCCAGTGCCAATTCTAAGCCGAACATTTGAGGCATTAGCTGTCCCTTGTCCTTTGTTTTTAATAGTCACAGTGAAAGAAACAACAGTGCCATCTTTTAATATATCAGGAGATACGGCTACATGCTCAACAAAAAGATCTGGCAGTTTTTTTGCTATTTCTTCTTCCCCCTTCGCTTTCGCTTCGGAGGATAGGTCTGGTTTGGGGGGTTCTGGTGTTGGCTCGAATTTTATAATTTTCTTGATTGGCTCTGATTTTTTTACTTGCTCACCCAAAACCTCGCCTTCATCTTTGGATTCCTGAATCTCTTCTTTGTATTTTTCGTGCACTGCTACTTTTTCTAAATCACTATCTGTAATGCCAAGCCCTTTGCCTCTCATTATCTCAAATGCGTCACTAGGACGACCGAGAAAATATCGTCTTAAGTCAACCGGGTTCACATACCATGCCTCTCCATTTGATTCTACCTGCAAAAGGATGCGGCCTGATAGCCGCTGGTACAAATCCGAATCATTTCGTGTTTCATCTTTGGTTGGGATTTGCAATAAATCACTATTGGTAATGCCAAGCCCAAGTTCGCGCATTATTTTAAACGCGTCACTAGGCCTACCTAAAAATGCCCTTTGTTTTGCAACTGGGTCAATATACCAGGCCTGGCCTTTGTCTTGCACTTGTAATAAAATTCTACCGTTTAATCTTTCAGTTAAATCTTCTGCAGAAAAAGCTATGCTTGGCAACAAGAACAATAGGCCAAATAAAACAATATTAACTTTTCTCATAGATTTATTGTACCACAATTTGACGATCTCGAGGACCGCTAAACTCAATTAACACAACTTTTTGCCACTGGCCTAATATCAACTTCTGGTTTTCAACTGGCAAGGTTAATGAATTACCAATAAGCGCAGAAAGGATGTGATCTGGCACATGGCTAGGGTCATGCGGATGCCTGTATTGTAATTTTGGAATCATTGTTTCAAACGCATCTAACATATCCAAATCCGTACCTGGGTCAAGGTCTGCTGTGGTCAAAGCCGCAGTGGTATGCATCAAAAACAAATGACACAAAGTTGCGTCATGTGAATCTGATAGTAATTCTTCAATCCCATTGGTAATATCAATTACTTCTTTTTTGGTTGTGATATTAAGTTTTTGTATGAATAAATCTAATAAATACTATTTCGAAAGCCACAAAACACCCTCATCTGATACACTGCTTGGGAACTGCGTGCATCTCGCCACCCGCCGCCATAATACCCTGATTAATATCAACCACAACTTTAACCATATCACCAAACGACTCTTGGGCAAGTTTTTTAATTTCATCTAAGCTGATTTTTTCTTTAATTATTTCAATACGCATAACTATGACAAGTGTATCCGTAAAACACTAAAAAATCAACGGCTAATCGATATAGACGCTAAACCATAAACGGTCACCCACTAGGTGACCGTTTATTTATATTCATCCTTTTGATCTAATCTTTTCGCCTCGGCCCAAGAAAGTTCATAAATCTTTTTCATGGCATCTGCGATTTCCTTGCTCTCAATAATAATGCCAAGCTCCTCGCGCCAGGATGCAATCATTATTTTGTTGTCGTAAATATTTATCTCTGGGCTGAAATAATATTTATCAGTTGGCACAAAAGCAATTTCTCTTTTTTCTTCGTCATCGCTCTTAGACCGCTCAAGAGCTAATTCTGTTTTTGGAACAATCCCGCGAATTGATATACCTTTGTCAGCGCGGCGTCTATAATATTCTGGAAAATAATTCGGCAATGTTTTGTGCATGTCATCTATTGTTGCATATGCACGGATTGGCTCTGTTGATGTGAGCGTGTCTTCATATACTTCTTTTAGCCCATCTTTTCCTTCGTAAAACCGAACACTAGGCCTACCAGTGGTATTGTGCATTGATTTTAAGGTAGGAACCAAATCAGTTGCTGCTTCTAGTTCTTGTTTTGCACGGTTAAACTGCTCTGTTGCGAGCTTAATGATATAGTTGGGCGATTCTGCTGTATATTCTTGTTTTGGCTCTTTTCCGGAAATACTTACCAACCCTTTAGAAACTAATGAATCCAAAACATCATAACCAGTTGTGCGGTTAATTCCTGCTTTACGGGATATTTGCGAAACCGTACCTTTTCCTAATTCTAATAAAGCTAAGTACATATTAGCCTGATTTTGGGTAAAATTAAGCAATTTTAGTGATTCCCTAAGTTTTTGGTTGGTCTGCTCCATACATAGGTAGTATAGCGCACTTAGAGAATTGTGTCAACCCCCTCCCACAAAACTAAAAATATATGTATTTCCTTTAGTATTTTGATATATTTTCCTGACGAGAGTACTTGACATTTTTAGATAACCATGCTAAAATGCCCCATTAAGATAAAAATATAATAAAAAACAGTACATTATAAATCAAAGGAGATGTAAGATGAAAACCTCATTAGAATTATTGAGCGAAAAAATTTCGGTTGTTTTCGAAGATAAGTTTCCTGAAGGATACTGCAATGATGTGAAGTGGTGGGGAAACACGAGCAGAGATAATCTGCACGCTACCCTACCAGATGGGACAGCCCAGATGCAGTGCATGGATCTGGATGTTGGAAATGCTTGCAGCTTCCGGTGCCCGCATTGTTTCCGTCGGGATGCACGGTTTGACGTCGTGGATAGAGAAAACGAGTTAACTCACGAGGAAATTGTGGGTTTCATCAGAGAGGCCAAAGAATTAGGTCTCAAGCAGATCAAGGTATTGGGACGGGGCGAACCGTTCCAGAATCCTCGCTTCCTTGAATTTTTAGAGGAAGTAAGCGCCATGGGAATCGGCGTATCCGTGTTTACCAAGGGACATGTAATCGGCTCTGATGTGCATGCTCGCAAATACAACGAGCACCGCGGCATTACCACTGGTCAGCAACTGGCCGACCGACTGCATGAGCTGAATGTCAGCATACTACTTGGATTTCATTCCTTTGACAAGGAAACCCAGGAAGAGTTTGCTGGCATAGACCTGTTGTCAATCCAGTCCCCGCTGAAAGATTACGTGAACATGCGAGACCAAGCCCTAATCAATCTCGTGAAAGCGGGATTTAACGAGTATAAGGAGGATGAGGCAACTCGATTGGCGATAATTTCGTCGCCAGTGAAGCCAGAAAACATACATGAAATTTTTAACATGTATGTTTGGGCAAGGTCACGCAACATATACTTCGTGACCAGCCCTACTATGATAAGTGGCAAGGGCATTGACGAACTCATGAGGGAGGAAGGTTTTAAATCGTATATTTCCGAGTTGACGGAAATATGGGCACAGATCTATGTCTGGGCCATAGAAAAAAACTTGGTCCCCTTGGAGAAGTTCGTTGAAGATGAAGTATCCATGTATCCTGGAAGCCATGCTTGCAATCAGACAGCTACTGGTATGTACCTGAACCTGTCCGGCCAGGTGAACATGTGCCCAGGCAGGGTGGATGACGAAACCATCTTCTCCAAAGATATTCGGAAAGATGGTCTGAAAGCGACATGGATGAAATCCGCGAATTACAAGCGGGCACAGGGTGATGAGTATAATTACTACTGCCCGGCTCGCGACGGACGCAGCGTACCTTTGAATTTTTACGATGACATTCAGGCGAAAGTGTTAGAAGTATTAGCTTGAATATCAAACCAAGCACTCACCCGCTCATAGCTAAAAACTATGGGCGGTTTTTTAATTTATAAATTGCAAAAAATCAACAAAAACTGTATTCTTAACTCATGGCAAAGACAGAAATTTCAAAAGCATATGAACCGCAGAAAGTTGAGGATTCCATTTACAAAAGATGGGAATCTTCTGGTCTTTTCAAGCCAAATATGAAGGCAGACGGAAAGTGTTTCTCGATTTCTTTGCCTCCTCCGAACGCAACAGGCACTTTGCACATAGGCCATGCCGCAATGCTCGCGATCATTTTGCCTTTAGCTCCTTTCGGCCGTTCCTGCACCTCTCCCTCCGTCAAGGTATAGATCAAGCAACCTCTGTGATTTATCTTTTAATTTCTTAATAAGTATATCCAACTCGCTTATTTTTTCTTTAACCTCATCTAAATTATTTTCTTTTTTTTGAATCTTCTCTAACTGATCAAACGCTAATTTAGGATTAAACTTTGCAGATGAGCAAGGTGAGAAGATTTCTAATTCAATTATTACTAAGACTTCTGAGTATCCATACATTCTAAAGCAAAAGGAGAATAGAAAATTTGGTGTTATACAAAAAGCTAAGCACGAAATTCTAAGAGGTTTTAGGGAGGCAAAGGAAATAAAAAAAATGCATTATGAAATTTTTAGTATTTCGTTAGATAAGGCTACTGATTATTTTTTGAAATACGGTAAAGTTAAGTTTAACGATAATGTAATAGATGCTCTAGTATCAATACTAAACTCCAGATTAAAAAATCCAGATAAAGGATTTTTGTTAAAAGTAAAGCCTGAAAAACTACTTGCAAACTTAATAATGGGGAGTACGATTTATTTTCTTTTTGAAAACGATATCTCTATGTCAACTTCAAGCTACCGCGAATTAAACAATTATATATGGTAGAGGATAAATAATTATATTTATATGGGATTTTTAAAAAATAATTGGTTTAAAATAGTAATAGCATTTTGTATTATAGTTGTTACTGTGATTTATGTGTATTTGAGTATGCTCAATCATAATAAAGTGGTGTGGCATCAAGCAGTTGAAGAATGTGACGAAAAGAGCGATATGTACATCAAGGGATGTTTAATGGTGGAAGATAAGTTTTATATAGGAAATATTTTTAGAAATGTAATTAAGTATTGTGATAATCGTGTTTACAAGCTCGACATGACTGCGTTTGAGGAGGGTAAGTTTAATTTATGTTCTAAGCGAATGTTACCAGATTTGCCAGAATTATCAGAGTAAAAAATAAAATTATGCAAAAACTTTATAC
>CAYOXH010000015.1:0-13370 GCA_964407875.1 uncultured Gammaproteobacteria bacterium | reverse complement strand
TGCCCTCGCGGATATCATGCAAATCAGATAATTTATGCCAACGCTGAACTAATATATCTGGAGTGGTGTATTCCCATACTACTTCTGGAATAACTATTTTGTCATTATCCTCAAACTGCGTACCTAGAACTTCTACTCTAGCGCCAACCATAGCTAGATCCTGCAACAACATTGCCCTATCACTTAACTCTTGCCACACCTGTTCCCAAAGCAATGCTTTGTGTTTGTCTAATTTTGGTAAAATCCAATCAACAACCCAGCGAATATTCTCTAAGTTCTCTTTAAGTAAAATTAGCTCATCTGGATTGCTAATACTAACTAAAACCCTTCTGCCATCATGTAAAATTGCTTTATATGTGATACTGGTAAGATTTATTCTGTGCGCGTCAAAATCAAAATCACTAAAAACTGTCTTTGCTTGCTTGTTATACTCACGCTGTATAATTCCTTTTACATCTCTGCTATCCATTCCAACTGATACATATTTAAGATTAAGAAGCGTGTTTTGATAATTCACTGGAATAATGTCACTCCTGCTCGCGATAATTCTAGCTAGCTCAACAAACCCAGGCCCAAGTTCATCCAAAAGCCGAGCTAGTGACGCAGCATCTGGAATATGTTCGGTTAAAGTATTATGTCTGCGAAATTTTGAGTGCGAAAGCAGATGAACAAGGTTGTGTTCATGTAATAGATTACCAAATCCAGAATCCGCTATTTTATTTGTTATTTTTTTTAGGTTTTGAGGCATAAATAACCAATAGCCAATTTCAAAGCACCAAGAAATTTCCAATATTCAATAATCAATAACCAAAGCTTGTCCCGAGTATTCCTGAGGGATTAAAATTCTGAATTTTGGTTATTGGTTATTGAGATTTTCTTGGTTATTGGAAATTGGTACATGGAAATTCTTAATATATTATACCATAAACACCACATTTATCACCACTCATCCTCGCTAAAAAACTCCACATACTCTTCCCCAAGTTCAGATAAAAAACGAGAAGGAACATTGCTAACAATAGAGCCGTGCAAAGCGCGCTGGATTGTATGTATCATATACAGTTGCTCGCGCGCGCGAGTTATGCCTACATAACAAAGGCGGCGTTCCTCTTCTAATTGAGCTGGATCAATCAAAGAATTAGAATGCGGCAATAGCCCCTCTTCAAGGCCAACCAAAAATATACAATCAAACTCAAGACCTTTTGCGCTATGCAGAGTCATAAGTGTTAAGGCCTGTCCATCTTGAGGGTTATATGTATCTATGTCAGCGACCAAAGATACCTCTTCCAAAAACGCGCTAACGCCTTCCACACCTTTTAGAACTTCAAACTTTTTTGCAACGTTTTTTAATTCTTCAATATTCTCTATCCTCTCTTCACCATCATCACCTAAAGATTTAAGATAATCAATATATCCTGAACGATTAAGAAGTAAGTCAATAATTTCTGAAACAGTTAATTCTTCTATCTTAATCTGCACTCGCTCAAACACATGAGCAAATTGTTTGCATGCAAGTGATCGTTGATTAGATATTGCTCCCAAAGAATCGATTTTCGCCATTGTCTGTAAAATAGTTTCATTTCTTTCACGAGAAAGTTGCTGAATAACTGATAAAGATTTTTCTCCTATTCCACGCGAAGGTTCGTTGATTATGCGCGCCATAGATATTGCGTCATTTGGATTCAACAGAAGACGAAGATATGCAAGTGTATCTTTAATCTCTTTTCTTTCGTAGAATCTAATTCCGCCGATTAATCGATATGGTACTCCATACTTCAAAAGTGTCTCCTCCAATGCTCTGGATTGAGCATTTGTGCGATACAAAACTGAATATTTATTCCAAGGCAATTTCTGCTGACCAATGTCGAACGGGATATTGGTTATCGGTGAACGGTTATCGGTGATGGGTTTGTTTTTACCTTTGAAACTGCCAAGAATCTTGTCTAAAACACCTCCCCCGACTTCTGCCTCATAGTCATACGTAATTTCTTCGTCAGACACGTCACCCTGAGCGGAGCGGAGCGAAGTCGAAGGGTCTGCGTCGTTAACATTATAGCGTGATTCACGTAGATCCTTCGACTTCATTCCCTCGGCTTCGCCTCGGTCACTTCGCTCAGGATGACGGCTATTATCTATTTCGTTTATTTTTTCTAACACGATCTCCGCTTCCCTCATTTCATCCCTTACTTGCCAAACTTCCGGCATATTGTCGCTAGAGCGGTCTGTCCATAACTTCTTTTTCATCTGCCCGCGATTTCCTGCGATTATTAGATTCCCAAGCTCTACAATTGGCTTAGTAGAGCGATAATTCTGCTCAAGCCGGATTATTTGCGCGCCTTTAAAATCCTTTTCAAACTCAAGAATGTTGCGTATTGTTGCTCCGCGCCAAGAATATATTCCTTGCCAATCATCTCCGACAACGAAAATGTTATTGTGTTCTTTCGCCAAAAGACGCGCCCATACATATTGCACATGATTAGTGTCTTGATACTCATCAATCATTATATACTTCCACTTATCTTGATACTGTTTCAGGACGTCTGGATGCTTCCTAAATAATTCTACGCATTTCATAAGTAAATCATCAAAATCCATTGCATTATTCCTTTTTAGATAAAATTGATATTGAGCGTACAATCTAGAAGCTAATTTTTCAATTGGACCTTTTGCATTACCTTCAAAGTCAGAAAAAGAAAGCAGTTCATTCTTTGCTCTGCTTATCATTCCAAGAATTGTATTTGGATTAACTTCTTTTGGAGATACTCCCTCTAATCGCATAATATTTTTCATTGCGCTCTTTTGGTCAGAAGTATCGTAGATGACGAATGACCTTTTGTAGCCAATCTTTCCTGCTTCCTCCCGCAATATTCTCGCGCAAATCGAGTGGAACGTCCCCAAAGCTGGGGAAGAGCCGAAGCCTTGCCAAGTAACCCATGTCTTGGGGTTTTGACGGAGAAGTGTGGCTGCGCGCTGACGCAATTCCCCTGCTGCTTTGTTTGTAAATGTCACAGCCAAAACTTGATGAGGCAATATTCCTTTTTCTTCTATTAAATACGCAATCCTATGCGTGAGCGTCTTAGTTTTTCCAGACCCTGCCCCAGCCAAAATTAAAACAGGCCCTTCAGTCGCTTTTACTGCCTGGATTTGCTTTTCATTAAGTTCATTTAATAAATTTGACATAAATGTAGTATAGCGACATTTAGAGATAACGCCAAACATATATACTTGACATTATATTTTACTGTACTATACTTTACCTTAATAAAGTACTTTATCTAACTAAAGTACTAATATTAGCTAAAATTATGTCTAAATGGGATAACAAATTAACACAAGACCTCTTTGAAGCGATACTTGCGCTCAAGAACAAAAAAGAGGCCAAAAAGTTTTTTCGCGACTTGCTTACAGAACCAGAACTTATTGAATTCGGCAAACGCTGGCAAGCAGCGCAAATGCTCAATGATAAGGTTCCATATACTGAAATCGTGGAAAAAACTGGTTTAAGCTCAACCACAGTTGCGCGTATTTCAAAATGGCTTAAAAAAGGTATGGGCGGATACAAATTAATGCTTGCACGGCTTCATCATTCAAACTCTTCTTTCGAGAAAGGGCTGTCTTGATGATTTAGTATAATCGCATCAATCTATCCCCTTCTCGAGAGAGTTGTGGTTTTTTGCATACGCAAAAAGTCAAATCACGTTCTTTTGGAAAGGAAAATGCTATGAAAACTATTAAGAGCCTGTTAGTTGATTTTGGCGCAAACGGAAAAAAGCTTATAACTGTTGTGATTCAGGATATAAATACAAAGGAGGTTTTGTTTGCTGCATCTACAAACAGAACTGCTTTTATGAAGACGGTTGAATCTGGAGAGGTCTGGCTTTATAACAGAAGCCAAAGTTGCGCAAGGCGCATTCAGATTCGGGGTCTGTATCACCGAAACCGGCCAATCGATAGAAGACAATGATTTGACGATTATCGAGGAGCTGGTTGTTTCTCTGGTTGTTCTCCTGGCAAGAGAAAGCACACCCGAAATCCAGGCATTCGGAGAACTGCTCAAAGGCGCACTTACCGCAGAACCAATGCAACTGGTAAAAATGAACGCGCCTGATGAGGCTGTGCGCGACTCTATAATAGAAATTTTGCCGGCGCTGTCCTCACCAACAGTAAACGAACTCGCAAAAGGAGGGTACGCGATCGAGGCAATTGTGCCAAAACAAAACCTTCTCGACCTTTTTATCCGTTTGCGCAAGGCAGGGGCAAGCGGCTGGATTCAGCACGATCTAAATACTGTTGTGCGATAACACCGCTCAGCAGCACTGCTAATTAGTTCAGATGCCTTGTGTATCTGGACCAATTTTATTATAAAGGTTTGACAACATTCCCTATTTCTGCTAGTATAGACGGGTTAAAGCCGTGAGTTTTGAGCTAAAACAAGCTTGTAACTTACGGCTTATACCTTGCCCGCCTTTGGCGGGGCTTACAGCTATGTATCTCAATATCTTTCAAATAATTTTTGGAATCCTTCTTATTACAGCCATCCTCATGCAATCCAAGGGCTCTGGCCTTGGCGCTGCCTTTGGCGGGGGTGGTAATGTATACCGCACTAAAAAGCGTGGCTCAGAAAAATTTCTTTTTGTAGCTACCATCATCTTTGCGGTACTCTTTTTCGGCCTACTTATGGTCGATATCTTCATCGTATAATATAGCAACTGTGTCTCAGTTGCACACTTATAGCTTAAAGCTTATAGCTTACAGCTTTTCATGTTTTACACTCACTCTTTTGTAGATCGCATAAAAAATTCTATTGAGAAGTTCACAAAAAAGTTCTCCCGCAGATCTCATTTTGAACTTAATTTAAAACGCGATCAAGACCATGTCTTTAGCGTTTTAAGCAGCAAAAAAGTGCCAACACTCAAGCAGTTAAAGTACATCTCTAAATTTTACAATGAAACAGAAGTTTTAATAACAAAAATTGCGCTCTTTTTTATTTTGGTTTCGGTTATTGTGCTTGGATACAATGTATACACAAATTACATTCAAGTGCAGCCAAAACCAGGCGGAGCATATACAGAAGCAGTTATTGGCGCTCCAACATACATTAACCCGTTATTTACCCAAACCAATGACATTGACCAAGATCTCTCTCGCTTAGTTTTTTCAAGCTTAATGCGCTTAAACGAATATGGACAGCTTGTTACTGATTTGGCTGAGTCGTATGAAATCGATGAAAATCAAACCACATACACGTTTACGCTTAAACCAAATATTTTATGGCATGATACAGCCCCATTAACCGCAAGTGATGTTGTATTTACCATTAAAAGCATACAAGATCAAAATTTTAAAAGCCCGCTATACGTAACTTTCCGCAATGTTCAAATTACAGAAATTGACGAAAGAACAATAAGCTTTACTTTATCAGAGCCATTTGCGCCTTTTCTTTCGGTTATGACCTTTGGTATTTTACCAGAACACCTATGGCAAGAAATTGACCCTAACTATGCAATATTAGCTGAACTCAATCTAAAGCCAATTGGCTCTGGAGCGTATAAATTTGCCTCCTTAGTTAAAGATAAAAAAGGCAATATTCGCGAGTATAGGTTAGAACGCAATGATTCATATTATGAAGAAGGGCCATTTATAGAAAAAATTTCTTTAAAATTTTTTGGAAGTTTTGATGAAGCGCAGCAAGCGCTTTTAGACGGCAATGTAGATGGAATTGGGTTTCTTCCTCAACATATAGACAAAGCAATTGAAGAACTAGAATCAAATAATGATTTATTTGAATACACTTTCTCGCTTCCGCAGTACACAGCGCTCTTTTTTAACCAGGCAAGCAATCCAGTATTAGCTGATAAATCAGTTCGGCAGGCATTAGCGCTCGCAACTAGTAAGCACCAAGCAATTGAAGCTGCTTTTTCTGGATTCGCAGACCCTGTTGATTCCCCTATTCTGCCGGGAATGATTGGATATGACTCAGAACTGCCAAAAATTCTTTTTGACCCAGCACAGGCAGAGCAAATTTTGGATAAGGCAGGATGGAAAAAAGTAATTCCTGAGGCACAGGAAGAATCAGATGATGGACAGCAGAACACCGAAATTTTAGGAAACACAACACTTGGGCTTGATAAGCAAGAAGCGCGATATTATACGCGCCAAAAAAATGTAACTTCAGGAGGTAAAACAGAACTTACAACTCTAGAAGTAACTCTAACCACTATTCAAAAAGAAAAAAATATTAAAGTCGCAGAAACTATTCGGGATTTATGGCAGGATATTGGGGTAAAGGTAAATTTGAATATTGTAGAGCTTTCAAAAATTCAAAAAGATATCATAAAGCCGCGTGCATATGAAGTTCTATTGTTCGGGCAAATTCTTGGCCGAGACCCAGACCTATACCCATTTTGGCACTCATCTAAAGTAAATGACCCAGGCCTTAACCTTGCTCTATACGCAAATAAAACAACAGATAAATTATTAGAAGAAGCGCGGAAAACAACAAATAACGAGGAACGTGAGGCAAAGTACAGTGAATTTCAAAATCTTTTGCTCCAAGATATTCCAGCAATATATCTATATAGTTTAAAGTACACATACATTACTCCAATAAAAATCAAAGGAATTGATACTCAGCGCATTAACCAACCAGCAGATAGATTCAGCAACATCTACAACTGGTTTATAAAAACTAAAAAACGCATTATCATCTCAAATATGGACTAACACCCGCCGGAGTGGTGGAATTGGTAGACACGCAGCGTTCAGGGCGCTGTCCTGCTTGCAGGGTGAGAGTTCAAATCTCTCCCGCGGCACCATCCTTCGCTCCGATTACGGAGCTTCGGATGGCAAGCCACTTATATTTCATAATAAATTGTCATCTCGACCGAAGTGAATCGCTGTACTCAGCGATGAACGGAGCGGAGAGATCTCTTTTTCAACAACAAAGAGATTCCTCGACTGCACTCCTCTCTGAGTACAGAGAGTCGCTCCGCTCGGAATGACAGCAAAATCTTATGCCAAAAAATAAAACAAAAAACACATCTCCAATAAACGTGCTTAAAGATGTTGCAGCAATGCCTGTTGAGGCGCTGCAAAAAGCAACATCACCACTTATGGTCGAATTCAAAATTAGAGACGCGCTCCAAATAATTGTTGGAGCTTCGCTATTGGCAGTTCCTGTGGCATTTACAGAAGAAACATGGAATCTCGGCTCTCAACTCCCGCTTAAAAACGTACTTGGGTTAGCTGCTGTTTCTCTAATCTTTATTGGATTGTTTGTATACTACAATTATTATAGGCGAATACTAAAGAAAAACTGGATGGAATTTGCAAAACGTGTTGCATCTACATATTTATTCTCACTTATTGTTGTGGCAGGCCTGCTCTCAATAATCCAAGTTACACCCTGGGCCACGGACTGGGTGCTTGCGCTTAAGCGCGTGATCTTAGTTGCATTCCCAGCATCAATGAGCGCAGTTGTAGCTGATACTATTAAATAACAATTATGACACCAAGAACTACAAGCCAGCCAAAGGCTGGCCACCCTCTGGGTGGAAAACAAACTAGACGCCGCCCAACTCAAGGACGACGCAGACCAGTTCAAAAACGCGGCTTTAAAAGTCGTCCTGTTCGCGTCGCGCGCACAACAAAAGACGCGCACAGCAAAAAACTGCGCATTATTCCAATTGGCGGAAACGAAGAAGTAGGAAAAAACATGACCATTTTTGAATATGGCAATGATATTGTCATATTAGACATGGGATTGCAGTTTCCAGAAGAAGATATGCATGGCATTGATTACATTATTCCAAATATTTCTTATCTGCGCGGAAAAGAAAAAAATGTTAAAGCAGTTATTTTTTCTCATGGGCATTTAGATCACATTGGAGCAGCCCCAATTTTGCTTGAGCGACTTGGGTATCCCCCAATAACTGGAAGGCCTTTGACATTAGCCATGGTCAAACACAGGCAAGAAGATTACAAGCCAACTACAACTAACCGCTTAAAGACCCTACAAATTAAAAACATTCGAGATAAATTCACATTTGGGAATTTTAAAGTTAGTTTTTTTCAGGTTGACCACTCTATTATGGACGCAGTGGGCGTTGTTCTAGAAACACCTGATGGAACTGTAATACATCCTGGTGACTGGACCCTTGAAAAAAAGAAAAACGGAAAACCAATACTTGATTACTCTCCATTGGCAAAACTTAAAAAAAGGCCAACCATCTTAATGCTCGAAAGTTTAGGGGCAATTGATATTAGGCCAAGCGCTACCCAAGAACAACTCCATCATAATCTGGAAAAAATTATTACCGGCTCAAAGGGACGCCTTATTATAGGAACATTTGCATCTCAAATAGAACGCGTTGGCTGGATAATCCAAGCAGCTGAGAGATTTGGCAAAAAAGTTGCTTTAAACGGATATAGCATGAAAACAAATTTCGAAATAGCGCGCAAACTTGGATACATCAAAGCAAAAAAAGGCACCATCATAAAAATAAACCAAATTGATGATTATCCAGACAACAAACTAGTAATCTTAGCCACAGGTGCGCAAGGCGAAGGCAATGCGGTCTTATCTAGAATTATCTCTGGCACGCATAGGAATCTTAAACTCAAAAAAAGCGATACAGTAGTACTCTCTTCATCTATTATTCCGGGCAATGAAGCAACTATACAAAAACTTAAGGATGGCTTATACAGGCAGTGTGATAATGTAATCCACGGCGAACTCATGGATATCCATGTTTCTGGACATGGTAATAGAGATGATATTCTGCATATGGTAAAAACTATTAAGCCAGATTACTTTATGCCTATTTACGCGTTCCATTACATGCTGCGCGAAGCAGGAAAACTTGCAATAGACAACAATTTTAAGCGTGAAAATGTATTTGTGCTGGATAATGGCCAAGTTGCTGAATTTGATAGGAACAGCGCCAATATCACCAAAGAAAAAATTGATACAAGTAATATCTTAGTAGATGGATTAGGTATTGGTGATGTGGGTAATATTGTATTAAAAGACAGGCAGGTTATGGCTGATGATGGAATGGTAGTTGTAGTTGTGCAAGTTAACACAAGGACGCGCAAAGTAATGAATAATCCAGATATAATTACACGAGGATTTATTCATATCAAATCATCTGAAAAACTCATGGAATTAATGCGCTCCAAAACAAAAGATCTCACCCACAAGATTGTAGCGCGCCAAATGCCAAAGAAAAACGAAAACTGGGGCCCTATCCGCGCAAAATTACGCGATGATCTTTCTGATTTCCTGTTCAAAGAAACAGAAAGACGACCTATGGTATTACCAGTCATTATTAAGGTATAATAAAAGTATGAAAAACCTTATTTTCTCTGGCATGCAGCCAACTGGAGCACTTCATTTAGGAAACTATCTTGGAGCGCTAAAACAATGGGTTGAATTGCAAGAACAATATGATTCTATCTTTTGTATTGTTGACTACCATGCAATGACAATTGATTATAATCCAAACGATATAGACGAACGCATCACAGAATTAGCTTTGGATTATTTAGCAGCTGGCTTAGACCCAGAAAAATCAATCATATTCGTACAATCCCAAATTCCAGAGCACACAGAACTTGGCTGGATTTTTAATACAGTAACTCCTCTTGGTGAATTAGAGCGCATGACGCAGTTTAAAGAAAAAAGTGAACAATACCGCAAAAATGTTAATGCAGGATTGTTCACCTACCCTATTCTTCAGGCCGCGGACATCTTGCTTTATAAGGCAGATAGAGTTCCAGTCGGCGAAGATCAAGTTCAGCATGTAGAACTGACCCGAGACATAGCGAAAAAATTTAATAAAAAATTTGGAAAAACATTCCCCGAGGCAAAACCAATCCTGACCGATAGCGCGCGCATTATGTCCCATACTGATCCAACCAAAAAAATGAGTAAATCCCTAGGAGATAAACATTTTATTTCACTTACAGACGATGCTAAAACAATCCAAAAAAAGATACGCTCTGCTGTAACAGATACAGATGCGGGCGCTGATTCCCCTGGTGTAAAAAATCTATTTGATATCTTAGAAGCAATTGACGAAACAGTTGTTAAAGGATTTAAAAAAGAGCACCAAAAAGGCACTCTTAAATATAGTGATTTAAAAGATGTTGTTGCAAATACCATAATAAGCCATTTAGAACCTTTTCAAGAGAGGCGCAAAGAGCTAGAAGAACAAAAAGAAGAAGTCGCGGAAATATTAATTGAAGGCGCAAAGAGCGCGCGAAAAATCGCAAGACGTACAATGGAAGAAGTTCGGGAAAAAATCGGAGTGCGATAAATTTAATAAAAATACCCGCAGAGACGTAGCATGCTACGTCTCTGCGGGTATTTTTTATACAATATTTATTTAAGCGAATCAGCGTTCACCACAAGTTGATCTTCCCAATCAATCTCATCATAACTTTCAAGCATTTCGCGCACATACTTTTTGCGCTGGTCATAGGTCTTTTGGTCTTTTGCCTCGAATTTGACCGTAATGTACGGACCGTTCTGCGAATAGCGGAACACCATCATGCCATCCTCAAAATCCGCGCGAGTGCCATCGTCTCCCGGAATAACCGTGTCATCTGTAATTTCAGCATCAGGATAATCCTTTTTAAACTTTTTGGAAATTTCCTTTACAATTGCGGCTTTCCTATCATCAGCTGCCCCAACTTTAATTTCTGGCGAGGAAATAAACAGTGGGAATGTCTCGTACAGCTCGCTTAGTGATTGACCAGAGTCAGAAAGATACTCTAACACGCGCAAAACCGCAAAACATCCATCATCATGGCCATAGGCATTATCAGCAAAAAAGAAGTGTCCAGAAAGCTCTCCTCCAAAAGCTGCATGTTCTTGCGCTATTTTTGATTTGATGAAAGAGTGGCCTGTTTTCCATATAATTGGAACACCACCATGTTGCTTTACTACATCCCGCACTATCTGCGAACACAAAGTATTATATATAATCTTTGAACCTGGAAATCGTTCTAAAATCTCTTTAGCAAAAATAGCAACCAAAACATCATTCCAAAGTACCCTACCCTTTTCATCTACAGTTCCTATTCTATCTCCATCTCCGTCAAAAGCAAAACCCAAATCTGCTTTTTCTTCTTTTACGGATTCACTTACCCGATCCATAACCTCTGTTGAAGTTGGATCTGGGGTGCCAATCGGAAAACTGCCATCTACTTCTATATTTTCTGCAATTACTTTGCATCCTGCACGCTCGAATAATTCCGGAGCAAAAGCGCCTGTTGTGCCCATACCAGAATCCAGAACAACTTTTGGCTTATTTGTTATATTAATACGCTTTAAAATATCATTAAAATAATCTTCTTTAAACTCGTTTGCATTAACTTTTGTGTGTGTTCCCTTTTGTGCTCCTTTAAAAAAGTTCTCTTTTTCAACATACCCGCGGATCTCTTGAACCTCCTCTTGTTCTGTGGTAAGCGAGTAACCAACTGACAATTTAAATCCATTAAAATTCCAAGGATTATGCGAAGCAGTTATCATAACCCCGCCATTGGTTTGATATCTGTACTGCGCATAATATTCCATCATGGTCATGACCATCCCTAAATCAATTATATCAATACCCATTGCACGCATTCCTTTAATCATTGCTTTCATATAGTCCGGCCCACTAAGGCGGCAATCTCTGCCAACTACAGCTTGCCTAACTTTTCTGCGACGCAAAAAAGTGCCATAGGCCTTGCCTATTGCTTCTACTTTTTTAACATCTAAATCTTCGTCAACAATACCGCGAATATCATAGTTCCTAAAAACAAATGGATTTATTTTCATACTTCAAATACTAATTATCTTTCCTAATTGACGTAAAAAATTTCTCCTTTTCCATTCTCTGTATACTACGCTTTTTTATTTTAATCATCAATCCCAAACCCCATATTATTGCTATAAGTTGTATAAACCATCCTATCACCGGAATACCAGATACAAGCCAAAGCACCGCAACACCCACAACCATAATCCCAAGCAAAGAGGCCTTTGAAGTAGCGTCCCTGCCTTTAAAAGCGCCAAAAATGTAAGTGCCAAGAACTATTCCAACAAATACCTTAGCTATATATAATGAAATAGCGTACATTGCCGCAAGAATTAAGGCAAGTGGAAAACCAATAATCGTAAGCATCAAAAAAATAATTATGACTGGAGTAGCGACAAGTACAGCTAATCCCCATAAAAGATCTTTTATAGGATTTTTAATTGATGCTTGAACAGTGTCTCGAATTGATTTTGGCGCAACACCCACAAGAATCAAACCAGCTACCAACATTCCAAATAAACCAATCAGTTTAAAAAACCAAATAAATGTATCAAGCTGATTTTTTTGTTGTGCTTCCTTTTGATAAAAGGCAACTTCACCATTTACTTTGCTTTCGTCTAAACTACTATTTAAAGATGGCGCATAATAGGTTAATGAACCAGCAATGCTTGCATTATCTCCAAGTTTTAAATTACTTGAGTCAGCTACAGTTACATCAACATCTCCTAATATTTCATTATTAATAAAAATATTTCCTGATTGTGATTTAAAGTTTCCTTGTACAATTCCGTTTACCTTAATTTCTCCTCCGCTAGCAGCTATGCTTCCTTTGACTACACTATCTTCGCTAAAAACCACCTTTCCTCCAGTTATCGCAACATTGCCCGAAACAGTTGAAGAAATAATAATATCTCCTCCTGCAATTCTAATGTCTCCTAAAATGGGGCCACTAATTTGAATTGTTCCTCCCGCTGCCAGTATATCTCCGCCTACTTCATCAAAAATAATAATATTCCCCCCAAATACGCGCAAGTCCTCTGTAACTGGTGCATTAACCGTAATAGTGCCCCCCATTAAAAGAGCGTCTTTTGCAACTGGTTCATTTATTATTATTGTCCCAGCACCTGCAATTATATCTCTGCTAATCTCTTTATCCACACTAACTTCTGACCCAAAACGAAATACATCTGTTTTTACTGTTCTTTCTCCTAAGACACTTCCTTCTTCAACTTGCGCAAAAGATGCCAACGGAATCATTGTTATGATCGAGATAAACAAAAAAACACGCAAATACTTCTTCATAATATACTGTCTAGACCTGCCTGCCGGCCGGCCGGCAGGAATTAGTAATTAAAAATTATACATTAATTTCCCATTTATTCTATCATCTACGCACTGTAATCACAATATCACTTTTGACAAACATTTGATACAGCCATAAACTAAAATTAGAGGTAAAACATTCATACCAAAAATGGGGGGGGCGTTATGAAAATAATTCCGATAGTTGTAATGTTTTTCTTCATGTTGATATGCATATCAGGACGCAAATCAGCTGAAAGA
>CAYOXH010000014.1:0-13653 GCA_964407875.1 uncultured Gammaproteobacteria bacterium | reverse complement strand
AGTCATCTCAAGGATAGAACCGCGCTCATCTTCATACTCTAAAATAAACCATTCTTTTACAGTACCAGCTGTAGTTGGAGCCACAATATCAAATACAAACTCCGCTAACTGGTTTGAATCAACATTCTTAGCTAATGCAACCCGATTATTTTCTAAAAATGAGCTTGTGCTGTTATTTTCGTCAATTAACTTTAAGAATACCTTTCCCGTCTGCCAACTCGCGGTGCCTCTGTTGCGGAATTTTATCACAATTGACGTTGGGGCGCCTGCAATTATGTTTTCTGGAACATCCACAGTGTCAAATAAAGTTAAGTACTTTGGTCCAGCGCTTGATGATGATTTTGAACTTGAACTTGTTGCGCCAGAACGCTCTGCGTACGAAACATAATTCACTGGATCCTGGATAGTATCATCTATATAATCAATCTTATCCGCATTCTCGTGCAAGGCAAGCAAGGCATCACTTGCTTCTGGAATAGTTTCGAGCGCAGCAGTTCCATATAATCGGCTGATAATTTCAGCAGACGTTATTTTATGTTTTTCTGCATTAGAAATTACATAAAACTTTCCTTCTTTTGATTTTACAATACTTCCATCTACAAGTTTTACCGGATCCCCAAGAATATATGAATCCAAGATCTCCTGCGATACCTCTAATGGATCTTCTTTGTTAAAATTTTCTTTCCAAACTGCTTCATCTAGCAATGGGTTAAGGATCCCGCTTTTGAGCTGATATATGGTTCCTTTTCCATTTGTAACCAAAATGCCGTATGGATATTGTGAATTCTCGGTTATTGGCTCCCCTTCTGGATATGGATCAAGCTGGCCATCTAATAAAGTAATTGGCGCGATTGGACTGGTATCAGCAAGATGGTATCCAAGAGCAGCCAAGGCCTTTGACCCCACAAGACGATGCTTGAGCCCGTCAGAAAGAAGATACATTAAATTTGATGATTCGTCCTTTACTAAAGTATTATTAGAAAACTCAATCTGGTCTCCAATCTCATAATGCGAAAGTAATTCCTGATCAACTTTAACTGCGTCTGAATCCTTGTGGTCTTCTAAATAAATCTCTGGAACAGAAAACTTCCTGCGTTTACTATTTTCAATTTTCCAATATGTTCCTGTGTTTTGATTTTTTAATAGCGCTCCATCTGGATATTTCTTTTCTGTAAAATACTGGCTCCATACGCGCCAAAAAAAGAAATTGCCCCCAATACCGCTCAAGCTCCCTTGATATGGAGTATAAATATATAAATTTGTAGTTGCCTGATTAACTGGCTTTACCTTTTTTTTATCTTTTGTTGTTGATTCTTTGCCAACTTCATATCCAAAGTATCCACTGCTTTTGCCTTTTTCCGTATATATGCGCTGTGTATCTGCTGCTGCATCCAGCTGCTTATAAATTCCGCGATACTTTTCGTTGCACCTGCGGTTAAAGCAAGAATACCCAGTTGCCCAGTCAAGCTTTTTTTGCGATGCCTTTGTTTTTTCAATCAAACCTTGTTCCTGCTGAAGTTTTGCAAGCAAAAACTTTTGGCTAATGCCATATTGCTTACCGATCTCATATACCATTTCCGAAACCAGCTTTGGTACGCCCTCCACAACTGATGTTACTGTAGCAAGAACACTATTCTTTGATTCTAAAAACTTCTGAATAGCTGTTCTAGAAAGCGCGTTGCTGTTATGCAGATCATTGTCTGTAATAATATTATTTGGATCAAAAACTCGCGCGCTTGCGGTTAAGGGCGATATCAAAAATACTACAATCAGGATTGTTATTAAAATTTTAGTCCTCATGCTTAATTAGACGTCTAAATTGTTCTTTCATTACCAATATAGTATACCACAAAATCCCCCTCTAGACAAAAAAGGATATACCATGGATAAAAAAATTAAATCTCTCGTGAGAAAAACTGTTCAATTGCTTTTGCTTGTGACTTGTTTTCATCAGAGACCTCATCGATCAACTCCTGTTTTAACTCCCAATCACCTTCTTGGATAATTTTCCAGCGGTTTTCTCCTATGCGAGAGCGGATTTCTTTTATTACAGATAAAAGATCTGCTTCTGAAAATTCTTCAACTGTCTCTTTACTATGCTCGTCCCTAAGATCAAATATATCTTGCTGAATTAAAGATGGATTAGGCAAATTTATAACTTCTAGTTTTTCTAAACCAGTTACCTGAATCTTAATTGATCCAAAATTGAATAATGTCTGAAGAAATCCTTTTTTTCTATAAGAAATATCAAGTGTATTTTCTAATTCAACCTGCGAAACACTTCTATCAAATGAACCAAGTTGATTGATGATAATAAGACGCTTATCAGTTAGCACAAGCATACTGTAATACCACAAGCGCCAGGTTCGCGATAGCCAAAGAAGGCCTATTACAAACAATAGCCCAAGTAGAATTGTGCCCAAAATTCCCCACTTTAAAAATAAGTACAAAAAGAAAAACGATGATAAAAATAATACTAAAGCCCCAAGCCAATGCCAAAAATAGGCAAGCCAGAATTGGTGATACATTCCGCGAACTTCTTCATCATCCTGTAGATTACGGACTATTTTCCTAATATTCATATTATTCCTTAAAAACTTGCCGGACTTCCATAACTTAAAAACGGAAGAATAGTAAAAGAAACAATTACTATTGCTGATATAATAATCCAGATTATTCTATGTAAAGTTTTCTTCTTCATATTAGCTTGTCATTGCGAGGCCTTTAGAGACACTCCCCCTCCTGTACTCAGGAGGGGGCCGGGGGGTGGTGCCGTGGATATCGAAGTGGTTAATTCTATAGTTACTGCATTGTAAGTCACGCGACCACCCCCTAACCCCCTCCTGAGTACAGGAGGGGGAATGTGTTGGCTCGCAATGACACTAGCGTTTAAGTACTTCTAAAAAAGCCCTACTAGGTATATCTACTTTTCCAGATGTCATCATCCTTTTCTTCCCTTTCTTCTGCTTTTCAAGAAGTTTACGTTTGCGTGTTACATCGCCTCCATATAATCCTGCGGTAACATCTTTGCGCATGGCACTTAAGCGTTCTGCTGCTATAATCTTGCTTCCGATTGCTGCTTGCAGCTTTACTACAAATTGCTGTTTTGGGATTATCTCTTTTAATTTTTTAACAATTTGCTTGCCAATTTTGTGCGCATCTTCATTATTTACTAATATACTAAATGCTTCGACAATTTCTTCGGCTACTAGTATATCTAAACGAATTATATCTGCTTTACGAAAATCTAATAATTCATAGTGTAATGATGCATATCCGCTTGATACACTCTTTAGTTTATCATAAAAATCCGTTATTAAACCAGCTAAGGGAATTTCAAAGTGTAAAACCACCCTATCTTCATCAAGATATTCAGTATTACCAAAAATGCCGTGCCTTTCCTGAACAAGCGACATTATTGGGCCAATGTAGTCCTTTGGAGTAACAATTTCTGACTTTACCCATGGCTCACGAATTTCTTCTAATTTAGACGCATTAGGCAATTCTAAAGGCGAATGTATTGTTTCTGTTTTACCAGATGACTTTACTTCATACGCAACCGAAGGGGTTGTAACAACTAAATTAAGATTATATTCTCGATGCAACCTCTCTGAAATGATTTCCATGTGAAGCATTCCTAAAAATCCGCATCTATATCCAAACCCTAAAGCGGGCGAGCGTTCAGATTCAAATAACAAAGCTGCGTCAGTTAATTTGATTTCCTGGATTGCGTCCCTTAGTTTTGGGTATTCATCTCCTGATTCTGGAAATATCCCAGCAAACACCATTGGTTGGACTTCTTTGTATCCATGTAAAGCAGTGGCCTTGTCTTTTGCGCCTGTAACAGTATCTCCGACCCGGGCATGAGACACGTCTTTGAATACTGTCACAATATACCCTATCTCGCCTTTAGAGAGATTCTGTGTTGGGGAAAACTCTGGTTTAAATACTCCTACCTCAAGAGCTGTTGTGTCTTTTTTAGATCCAATTAGATGAATTGAGTCACCCTTTTTGATTTCACCGTTCACGACACGAACATACATTACAACTCCACGATAGTCGTCGTATAAAGAATCGAAAATTAATGCTTGTGTCTTAGTGTCTTTTGATTTTGGCGGTGGAACTTTCTCTAAAACTTCATCTAAAATCTCGCTAGTTCCCTCACCTGTCTTTCCAGAAGCAAGTAATATCTCGTCTTCTTTTACTCCTAAAAGTTTAACAATTTCCTGTTTAACCTTTGGAACATTAGCCGCAGGCAAGTCAATTTTATTTATAACTGGAATAATTGTTAAATTCTGCTCAATTGCGAGATAGAGATTTGCCAATGTCTGCGCTTCCACGCCTTGAGACGCATCTACTAAAAGAATGGCTCCCTCGACTGCCTGCAATGAACGAGAAACCTCATAACTAAAATCAACATGCCCTGGAGTATCTATGAGATTTAAAATATGATCTTTGTAGTCCATTCGGACAGGTTGCAATTTAATTGTAATTCCGCGTTCTCGTTCAAGTTCCATTTGATCCAAAACTTGCTCTCTCATGTCCCGTTCGCTAACAGTATGCGTCAATTCCAAAAACCTATCCGCTAATGTGGATTTTCCATGGTCTATATGCGCGATTATGCAAAAATTTCTTATATTTTTCATAATTTAGATTCCTCTAATCTCATCAATCTAGACAAGCCAAGATACACACCAATGCCAACTAGGCCTGCTATACCTGCCTGAACCAATAATCCAGGCCCAGTATGCGTATCAACATAAGGCGCAACAACAAATAATACACCATACAAAGCCCAACCAGCAACAATCGAAATCAAACTAATTTTCATTATTGAGGCAAATACTTTATGATCATCTAAATCTCCTAGACGTTTACGCAATAATAACCATAAGACCAATACATTAAGAATACTTGCAATTGAAAACCCTAACCCTAATCCAGCAACTCCCATTGTCAAACTTAATTTAATTGAAAGATAAATATTAAGCGCTAAAGAGAGTACGCTGACAATGACCGGGGTTTTAGTATCTTGCAATGCATAAAACACACGAGCAATTAACGGGATTAAGGATTGCGCGAACAAAGAAATTGCAAAAAATGACAAAGTCCGAGCCGTCAAGATAGTATCTGTCCAGCCAAACTCTCCAGCTCCTAACACTAAACGAACAATGTGCGCGCGAAGTAAAATTATAAAAATTGACGAAGGAATAGCTATAAATAAAATCCTGCGCATTGCTTTTGAAAATTGCTGAATCAATTTTGGAATATCTTGTTTAACCCATGCATCTGTAAAAACTGGGAAATACGCCAAAGCAATTGGAATAGCAAATATGCCTATTGGCACATTTTGGAGATTATTTGCGGCATTAAATATTGCAACAGAACCAATAACCAAGGTGGATCCAATTACTGTGCTTACAACTTGGTTAATTTGGCTTATGGCTAATCCAAATGTACGCGGCAGCATTAAAGACCCAATTTTCCTTACTCCGGCCAAGCGGAAATCAAATGAAATAGTATATTTAAACCCAAGGCGCGCAATAGAAGGTAGTTGAATTAAAAAATGCAAAAACGCGCCCAAAACAACACCCCATGCTAGTCCTTGGGTTCCTAAAATTGGGACTAGGATTGTGATCCCAAGTATAATTCCAATATTGTACATTACAGGAGCAATTGCGAACGCTGTGAATCGTTTAAACGCGTTTAGGATGCTTGAAGCGATATTAGATAACCCTAGAAAAATTATCCCTAACAGCATTATTCTTGTTAACTCTGCTGTGACTAATCGTTTTTCAGTATCAAACCCAGGAGCAATCCAACTCACAACCTCTGGAGCAAAATAAAATGCCAATAGCCCAAGTACAACTAGGACCACAAGCATAATATTTAAGATAGAATTCGCTATTCTCCACGCCCTTTCTTTATCCTTATTCCAATACTCTAAAAAAACCGGAATAAAAGCAGTGGACAAAGCCCCCAAGACCAATGTGTTAAAAATAAGGTCTGGCAATCGGAATGCCGCGTAATAAGTGTCAAGGACGTCCCCAGCCCCGAACGTGGAAAACAAAAGACGATCCCGCACTAATCCAAGCACCCGCGAGAGCAACGAAAAAGAGGCAATGATAATCGCCCCGCCTGTAATTGTTTTGGTGAGTTTGTTCTTAATAGATAAAATCATAAGAAATCAAAATCCCCTCTCCTGTACTCGGGAGAGGGTTAGGATGAGGGTTTTAATCGAGAAACCTTATCACAAAGTAACATTAAATCATCGCAAAAACCTTCACAATGATCTAAGACATATTCATCTGAATATCGCTTAACCACAAAACCTTGCTCTTTTAAATATGTATCTCTTTTCATATCTCTATTATAAGACTCTTCATTATTATGAGTTTCTCCATCTATTTCTACTATTATTTTTAATTTAGCGCAACAGAAATCTGTAATATATGGTCCAATACTATACTGTCTTCTAAACTTATATCCAAGTTGATTGTTTCTTATTAATCTCCAAGCCAGTTGCTCTGATTTTGTTGATTCTTGGCGTAGTTCTCTGCGTCTTTGTGTTTTATTTTTGTTATTGATTATTTTTTGATCCATGCTTTTAATGCTCCTCACCCCATCCCTCTCCTCAGTAGAGGAGAGGGGGGTTTTGTTATCTATCCTTAGCTTATTATACCAAAAATTACCTTAAATTACACTTTTTTGCAAACAAAAAATGGGCCTACAGTTCGAATTTCCGAACCACAGGACCCCACTACTCTGCCTGCCGACTACATTCGCCGACACCCATTTGACCGCCTGTTGCGAACGTCCGCTGGCGGCCTCCGAAAACACTTCTGTTTCTTTTTGCCTACTTCTTCTGCCCCCTCTTCCTCCTTAGGGGGGTTGATTGCTTTCAGGTGTCGGTTTTCTTGATTCTGTGTCGGCATTTCTGCCTCCCTCTTGTTAAAGTGAACTGCGCCCAGCACGCGCTGTGCTAGGGAACTTAGTCACGATTGTGTCGCGGACCGTATTCTCCTCTTCGAATCAAGTGGAGAATGTTCAGCTTCCGCAACCTCTCGCCCAAAATCTTATCCAGATAGTCTGCATGCCGGGACCCATAATATATAAATGGGGCAAGCGATACAAGACCAAGAACGAAAAGCATAATGGAATTGTCATACACCACTCCGCTATCGTTTTTGAACACTCCATACTCTGCTCAAGGCAGAAAACCGTAGCCATACTACAGAAGCACGATATCAGCGCAAGCTGCCAAAAAAACAACTATACCGATAATCGCAATTATTGCGCTCACAAACACTTTCTTATGTTTCATGCCGCAATCTTTTCTTTAAAGTGAAAGTAATTATTATTGTACTCACCTCTGTATTCTAGTCAAGTAAAATACAAAGGTGAAAAGAGGAAAAAACGTTAACCAGTACTAAACTGGAGGTCAGGGTGGGGATTGGGTTTATAAATAATACCCTCCCTATTTAAAAACCCTGAGGGCTAGATGACAAATCCCTATATAAATATAGAGTTAATAAGCGCCATCAGCACAATCCTCCAGATTAGTACTGGCAAGACAATGTACACATTTTTATTTAAAAAATAGAAAGTATTATAGCATAATATAAAAAACCTGTCAATTATGATAGGTTTTTTACGCTAATATTAGAGAAAAACGTAGAGGCGTAGCATGCTACGCCTCTACGTTTTTACATTATTCTTTAAACATAACTGCAAAACCTGAGTCCTGCGATAATTCTCCTTCAAAGACAGTTAAGCCAGGGCCCAGAACTTTTACAACGCCGCTGCCTACTGATTTTTGCCAGGAGACCTCCCATTGCCATGGATACTTTAGTTGGATTGTATATGGAATTGCGCGCGCTCCCGCCTGTTTTTGGATCAAAAGAGAATATCCATTTGAAATATCTGGATTTAGAACATCATATGGCTTTATCTTAAATGGAAGCTTATAACGGATCTTGGACGTTAAAATATTCCCAGGGTCAACTTGCAGCCAGTTTCCAAAGGTCGTCTTCCCAAACTCCTGCGTAATACGAGTACCGCTAGATTCATCTACAATTGGGTTGCCCTCAATTTCAAGTAATCCAACATCTAGTTCATAAAAACTTTTTGGCTCATCAAACATTCTGGCTGGAGGCGGCTTAATGCCAGTAAAAGAAATTAATTCACTGCCACTAGGAACATAAGCACGCGTAAAATCTACATTGTTAAATCGTTCAAACAAATGGTTTGGATCCCCATTATGCCTGCGCCTAATTGTGAGTTCTGCAATTGCATTGCCATCCTCATCAATGGTAATTACTTGATTCCAATCCTCTTTAATAACACCATCTGTTTTGCCTCCTCCAATATTTGCGTGGATAACAGATAAATAATCCATATCAGAATCAACAATACTTGGCTCCCATCCCCTATCTAAAAATTCTTGGTTGATTTCTGCATCGCGGAAATACAACAATATATTCTTTTGATTAATTTCACTTTTCAGTAAAGACAAAATCTCAACAAGTTGGCCAGAATCACTTGCAAGAATTTTCTCTAAAATCCTTGGCGCAAGTTCTGCGATATATTCTTTTGGCTTATTTTCGCTCTTATCATAGCCAAGTTCAACTTCATATTGAATTTCATCAAGTACATTATCTGCATTAAGAACTACCTCATACTCCTCAAATTCTATTGGTCCAAGAATTCTAAGCAATTCTTCAAATGTGGTTGCTTGAATAGCGATAACGCCATCAATTGATGGTTGTCCAGAACTTTCAATAAACCATGCGACTTTAGCAGCGCTTGTAGGCCAATCTGGATACCAGTTTGAATCCTGTAATTCCCAATGAGGGTTAACAAGCCACAAAGGTCTAGGAGATATAACATGTTCAGACATTGAGCCCTGGAAATCATATGAACCTCCGCCTGGAATTTCTATATTCTCGATTACGCCATCCCTAACATCAATAAAAGCTAAACTACCTATAAACCCTCCACTAGGACGCAGCTCGTTATTGTTTTGGAACAGTACTGCATAACGCTTAGCGCCCTCCCCTCCAAGGACAGCAACAAGCGAATCAGCAAAATCATTAAAATCACGGACAGCATCTTCAATATCCGGCAAAAGCGCTCTTGCCTTTAAAAATTTCTCTTTGTATGCATCTGGCAAATTTTGCTCATCAATTGATTCTATATGCGTTCTGGCACTTGATATATATGGCAAAGCAATATGCAAAGAAAGCGAAAGATTAGTTATAGTATCAATTACACTAGCATCAGGTAAACCATCACCAATTAATGGGGCTAATGCTTCTGTAATATAATTCCCTGCTTGGGCCAAATCCTCACCTGCTTGAATCGCGCGCATACCATCCTTGCCTTGAGGCAAAAGCTTAATAGCGCCTCGCACTAGGATATTAAGCGAATCAATAGTATCTTTTGCTTGGGAAAACTTTGCGCCTGCAATATCCCAGGAATCTGACGCAGCAGTTACCCGGCCCTGGCTAATTGATTCATTAATTCCAGACAAAGCCGCGAAACCATCCTTTGTAGCTCCAAGCACTTTTCCTTCAAACGCGCGAATTTGATAGGGAGCATTTGACATCATCTTAACCGGGATTATAACTAATCCAGCAACAATTCCTACTGCTATAACTTTTTTATAAAAATGGCGCGGAGGCCTGATAAACGGCTTTAAATAATTTCCAGCCATCTCATAAGCTCCGTTCCCTAAAGATACTATGAAAAGCCCAAACCAACTTATAACCCTATAGACAACAAGGAATAAAATAGATACAAGCTTAATGGGTATAATAATTATACCTTTTAACAAACTTACAGCCGTTAGAATTGCTTGCTCTATTGCCCAAGAAGCTGCGGTACTGACTTTTCTTCCGCCAGTAACAGCAAGGCGATTCCCTGTTTCAACTAATTTTAAGAGAACCTGAAAAAAGAGTAAAAATCCTAAAGGTATAGAAAGTAAAAATTCAAAAAGCCAGCGCAATATTGCTTTTAAGGCCTTTTGCGCGAACTGCAGAATGCTGCTTTGAAAACCTTTAAAAGAAAAAGGTTTATTTGATTTTTTCTTTATCCTGCTAACTGTTTTTTTGGATTTTCTGCCGAGGAAATCCACCTCAATTTTTTCTACTTTGGATTTATACCGTGTAGATACGCGCTTTTGCAAGCGTTCAACCTCTTTTAACCATTCAGAAGAATTTTTTTGATCTTGCTTTTGTAAAACTCTCCTAGGGCTTGGGACTGGCTCGCGCGATTCTAATTGTTCTGAAAGCCGCACAACATAAGGCGACCTTTGGTGGGACTTTGTGCTTATACTCAACGAATGGACATTGGTATCTTTTATTGTCTTTGATTTTTTTACAGAAAGGGATTTTTTCTTTTTTGGCTTGGTTAATTCTCTGCCAATAGCGTCAATTTCCTCATCAAGCATATCCCAAAAATCTTTTTTTGCGCGGCTAGATTCTGTCTTTGTTCTTTTTGCTGACTTCTTGCTATTAGAATAACTTGGACGCTTGGTAATTTTACTGTAGTCCTCGCCACTTTGAGCATCCTTTGTAATAGAATAATTAAGATGACTATTCTCATCCTTTGGCTTTTTTTGCGTGGTCAAGCTGTTCTTTGATTTTTTTCTTGTAGTGCTTTTTGTAGTTCTCTTTTGTTTTGGTGGCATGGGGATAAATTATCTATGCCCAAATTATACCATAAAACATTAATATCCACCAAACCAAAAAACAAAGCATAATAGTATATGTCATTGCGAGGACTGAGCTGTACTCAGCGAAAGACGCGGCAATCTTATCGTCGAAATTTAGCTCGTTTTCGGAAACCTGCAATCCAGCGATGTTAGGATTGCTTCGGTCGTGTGTACACTCCCTCGCAATGACACCAAACACTTATACTCTAAACTAGTTTAGAAATTAGGAATTAGACCTTAGAAATTTCTTTATACACCTCAACCGTCTCCCGAGCTGTCTGCTCCCACGAAAACTGTCTCGCTCGAGCGAGGCCTTTTTCTCTGAATTCATCTTGTATTCTATGAATCCCTCCGAGAATATCAATAGCTTGCGCCATGTTCTTCTTGTCTTTTGGATCAAAATAATACGCAGCATCTGCTAATACCTCTGTAATGCTGGAGGATTTGCTAGCTGCGACAGCAACCCCGCGCGCCATTGCTTCTAAGGGCGGCAAACCAAAACCCTCATACAAAGAAGGAAAAATAAACAGCTTAGCTCCTCTATATATCCCGTCTAAATCTTTGTCATTTACCTCACCAGTAAATATAATATCATCCTGTAAGGCGCTATCTTGAACATGTTTTTTTACATATGCCTGTAATCGTTTATAAAATTCATCTATTCTTCCGACAAGAACTAGTTGCCAATTGCGGCTGTACTGCCTTCGCAGCATTACATACACATCAATTAATTGCTGTAAATTTTTATGTGGATACGCGCTGCCTACATATAGCAAATACTGTTTTTGTATTCCAAATGTTTCAGTTAGGTGATTATCAAATTGAGGCGTGTTGCTAAGCTGCTCTGTGCCTAAAAGCATTTTTTCCACGCCAAGATGCGTTACCTCAATATTTCTTTCGTCTACTTTTAGGTGCCGAATAATATCACGCTTAGTAAATTCAGATACTGCTATTATCTTAACTGCTTTTTTTACTGCATTGCGCAGTACTTTATTATATCCCCAAAGTTTTATTTTGTATTTCCAATCAGGCAGCTGTGAAGACCGGGAATCAGGAAAATGAAACACTATTAAATCATGGATAGTTACAATATAGGGCACTGGACACCAGTAAGAAACATTTAAGTGTGGCCAATGCATTATATCTATCCTAGATTCACGGATAATCTTTGGCATTATAATATGCTCTTTGGATGAGTACCATGGAACATCAGTTGTAATAATTTTGAACTTTCCCGGGTCAAGCTGTATTGTATTAGCTGTCTCTGGATTCATGAACAATGTATATCTATTTTCATCTTTAATCTTAGCCAATTCCAAAACTAAGCGCTCTGTATACCGCCCTATTCCACGATTGTGGATCCCGTACATTCGGCAATCGATTCCTATATGCATATAGTTTTGTCATCCCGAGCCAAGACATTCCCCCTCCTGTACTCAGGAGGGGGTTAGGGGGTGGTGGCGTGACCTACAGTGCAGTAACCCACATAATCAAACTGTTTCCATATCCACACGACCACCCCCCGGCCCCCTCCTGAGTACAGGAGGGGGAGTACCCAAAAAGTGGCTCAGGATGACGGATTGTTTTAAACGCTTTCCAAAACCCTCAAAGTATCCTTAGAAGTCCGTTCCCAGTTAAACTCAACTGTCCTGGTTAGTCCTTTTGCGAGAAGTGACTTTGCAAGCACCTCATCATTCACAATTGACCTAATCGCAGTTACCAAATCATCAACACGGTATGGATCAACCAATAAGCCAGCATCTCCAACAATTTCACCAATAGAGGAATTTGCTCCCGCAATTACAGGAACAGCACTTGCCATCGCCTCAAGCGGAGGAAACCCAAAGCCCTCATAAAAACTTGGGAAAACAGATACGCTAGATAAGCTATAAAGTACTGGTAAATCATGTGTTGCAACATCGCTTATCACATGTATCTTATCATTAAAAGGTGATTTTCGCACAAGCCGCAAAAACTTGGCTGATTTCCACCCTTTATGTCCAACCAGTAAAAGATGATAAATACTAGCTTCTGTTGAGTAGTTTGATTGCCAAAAGGTAAATGCCTCTAAAGTACCAATATAATTTTTGCGCGGCTGGATTGTTCCTTCTTGAATAATATAAGGCACATCTGGAAGTTTGTATTTTTCTCTAATTCTAGAGCATTCGTCTTTATCAAGTATTGGCCTAAATATCTTATCTATCCCAGAATGCACAACTTTAATTTTCTTTGGCTCTAATCCATATGCTCTAACCAGATCTCTTTTTGTTGATTCAGAAACAGAAATTATTTTGGTACAGCTATGGCACAGCGATTTTGGATTCATGAGATTATGCCAAATCTGCTGACGCCTAGTAAAAAATTCTGGAAATATTTCAAAAGAAATATCATGCATGGTTATTACCACTGGGATTGACTTTGACCAGGCGCTATACATCATTGTCGGAAAAAATAAAACATCACATCCTTTAATAAGCGTGTCTATGTTGGGCCAGCGAGTAAATTTTAATGACGCATTTAAAAATTTATTCGGGAATCGATATGAGTATCTCTTGACATTGGAATAATCTGATAATTCATCTAAAATCTTACTGGGCTTTTTTTTATACTTGTTAGTAAACAATTTAAACTGATGCCTTTTTGATGATGAAATTAAATGCTGTAGTAAACTTTTTGTGTACACAAAAACACCCCCATTTCCTTCCTGTAAAACACGTGCGTCTATTCCAATTATCATAGTTACGATCTCTCAAAATACTTTGTCTCTACAAATGATTTTATTTCGCCCATAAAGCGTTCGCGAGAAAACTGCTGCGCGTGGTTTCTTATATGATTATAATCCCAGCCAAAGGCTGCCTGCCCGCCGAAGTGGAGGGGTCGGCCTTTGGCCGAGAACTTATTAAACCTAATTACAGTATCAGCTAAGGATTGCCATGTCT
>CAYOXH010000013.1:0-13677 GCA_964407875.1 uncultured Gammaproteobacteria bacterium | reverse complement strand
AGTTTTTCGTCCAAACCCGCATGGCAAAGAGTTGTTGTGCTAGTCGCGGGAGTATTTATGAACGCTCTCACTGGCTGGGCTCTACTTTCTATATTATTTATGTTCGGCGCGCCCGTTGAACTCACCGACGACATTAACGAAAAATACATAAGCGACAGATCAATAGTAATTGCGGAAGTAATTGAAAATTCCCCAGCAAGCGAGGCAGGGCTTGAAATAGGTGATATTATTATTGGCGTGGCTGGCAATACAGTTGCAAATATAGATGAGTTCCAACAATTTGTTGCGTCTAAAGAAAACGAAGATACACGCCTTACCTATAAACGCGATAAAGAACAAACTACTGTAACGCTTGCGCCAAGAATTCTAAAAGACATTGAACCAGATAGGGCAATAATCGGCATTGCGCCAACTGAGCTTGGAACTGTTCAGTATCCAATCCACAAAGCCCTTGTTGCTGGAGCCCAATCAGGATACAATTATTCCGCAAGAATTCTAAGCGTGCTAGCAGATATTGTAAAAGATGCCTGGAATAGGCAGCCAGTTGCTCAATCAGTTGGCGGGCCAATAGCAATAGCAGTAATAACTAGCGATGTCCTGGACATGGGATTTGCTCAATTAATTATTTTTATTGCGGTGCTTTCTTTAAACTTCGCAGTAATCAATATTTTGCCCTTTCCAGCCCTAGATGGTGGAAGATTAATTTTCGTCATCGCAGAAAAGTTGCGCGGCAAACCATCACGCCAAATTGTTGAAGCATGGTTCCATAGGGTGGGATTTATTCTGCTTATACTGCTTATGATTGCAGTAACCTACCGCGATATAGCACGTTTTGGCGGCAGAATCTGGAACGCGGTTATTGGATAGATTAGGCCTTGCGCAAATCAAAGAGCAGTGTTAAAATTAATGTCAACAATGGGTAATACATATTACCCATACAAAAACCTTGTAACAGTAGGTTTTTTCTGATATGTATGTCAGAATTTCAACTTCAACAAAAAGCTTTAGATGTATGTAAAGTGATAATAAGTCATCATCCTGATATTTCTGCTGTTAAATTAATAGCGCATCAAGTTAAAATTAATTAGCGTCAACGCTATAAATCAGCACCCGAAAAACTAGAATATATATTAGATGGATTTGAGCATTCAAGGCCAATAAAAAATCAAGAATATACTGTAAAAGAATTCAATACATTAAGGCCTGATGATTTATCTGATCTTGGGAAAAATCAAGCTTGGTCCATTATTTCAAAAGTTCAATACGCAGGCGGAAAGACAAAACACCTCCCTATGATGAATTTTCATCCTGAGAATATCGCTCGGGAGGATATCAAGAAAGCAATAAATTATATTTCTCATGGACACAATGGTGTTTTACTGGATAGCGGAAGATACCAACATTACTATGGAAATTTTCTTTTAAATGAGAGTGAGTGGAAAAAATTCATATCTGAATTCTTAATGCCTACTGTTTTAGTTAGTCCACGATACATAGGCCATAGATTGTATGATGGCTATTGCGCATTAAGATTAACAGCAGATGACAAATACAAAACAAAAATTCCAGAAGTAGTTGAAATTTTTTAAAGTCGCATCAACCTAAACAATTATTACTGCATTTGTATAATTGCAGAAATTTTAGTATACTTATTTACTCTATGTTTAAAATTTTTAGCAAATTATCAAAGGATATAGGAATTGACCTAGGCACATCAAACACGCTTTTTTACGTACGGGACAAAGGTATTGTAATAAATGAGCCAACATATTCCGCCGTTAACACTAGAACAGACCAAATTATAGCAGTTGGAATTGATGCTAAAAAAATGATGGGAAAAACACCTCCGCATATTTCTGTAACAACGCCGATTGTGAATGGAGTAATTTCTGACTTTGAGGTAAGTGAAAAACTCATCAAACACTGGATTTCAAAGATCCATAGAACAGGGCTTTCTATTGCGCCGCGGCCTCGTGTAATAGTGAGCATACCGCTTGATATCACAGAAGTTGAGCGCAAGGCAGTGCAAGACGCGATTATATCAGCAGGAGCGCGGCAAGTGCATCTTATAGAAGAGCCAATTGCAGCAGCTATTGGCGCTCGCCTAAATCTCCAGGATTCATACGGGAGAATGGTCGTAGAAATTGGCGGAGGCAAAACATCTATAGCTGTTATCTCACTTTCTGGAATCGTTGCTTGGCAAGCATTGCGCATAGCAGGAGATGAGTTTGACAGCAATATACAAACATATATAAGAGAAAATTTTAACGTGATTATCGGTAAAAAGGCGGCAGAGGAGATTAAAATAAAAATCGGCTCTGTAGTAAATCTACAAGACCCGCTTGAATTAAAGATAAAAGGAAGAAACGTGCTTACTGGCTTGCCAAAAGAATTTGTTATTAATGATACGCAAGTAAGGGAGGCAATAAAACGCTCCACAAGAACCATAGTTGAGTATATTAGAACAACAGTAGAAAACGCGCCAGCTGAACTTCTTTCTGATTTACATGAAAGCGGAATACTGCTTTCGGGCGGTGGCGCGCTTTTGCGCGGCTTTGAAAAACTTACCTCAAAAGAGCTGCAAATGCCTGTTCATGTTGTTGATGACCCTCTTACAACAGTTGTGCGCGGTACTGGGATTCTGCTAGAGGATGATGCGCTATTGAAAGAGGTTGAGTCACTGGGTAACTTTGCTTTGTCGTAGAAACTGTCATCCCGACCGAAGTGATGAGCTGTACTCAGCGAAGAACGTAGTGGGGGGATCTCTTATCCCTATATTTAAAAGAGATTCCTCCACTACGCTCCACACTGAGTACAGTGTGTCGCTCCGGTCGGAATGACAATTAAAGACCCACATATGGATCTCTCCAGAATAAAACAAAAACCATACAACATACTTATTATAGTTGTTTTTATTATAATTCTTTATTACCTAACTCCATTTAATAGAATTGTTAATAGTTTGCGAGCACCCTTGTTTGGAGCTGGTTCTATTTTTTATTCTGCCGGACTTGGTGTAGATAATATATGGATTGGAATTACGCAAGGCCATGCGCTACAAAAAAAATCTCAGGCACAGGAATTGCTTATTGCCTCATTGCAATCCCAAAACAGTTCTTACCAAGCCAAGGAGAACTTTAGCAATACAATAAAGACATTTGATAATCTTTCGAGTGAAATGGACGCGTCTGTGGTGGTAAGCAAGGTTATATCATATAGTACTTTATCTGGTGAACAGGTTATATACATTAATAAAGGAGAGCAGGATGGAATTTTAACTGGTTTGCCTGTTATAACAGAGCAAGGAATATTTATTGGAAAAACTATCAAAACATCAAAAAATGTATCAACTGTTTTGCTTGCAACAGATGATAACAGTGTGATAGCGACAACGCCTTCTAATAATGTATCAATTCAGGCAATAGTTCGGGGCAAGCTGGGCATTGGGCTAATAATGGAACTAATCCCACAGGACGCGGAAATCTCTGTTGGCGACGCCATTGTTACCTCATTATTAGAATCAAATACGCCTCCAGGCCTTATAATCGGGACAATTGCGTCAATCGACTATATTGAGGGGCAGCTATTTAAGCAGGCAAACATCAAGCCAATGATAACAACACATGCCATCACAACCGCTGGCGTTATACTGCCAATATTATGAACATTTTAATACTTGTATCTGTTTTAATTAGCGCATGGATTGATTTCTTTTTTATATCCGCGTTTGAAAGCACGTACTATGTGTACACTGGCATTATTATTATAATGCTTCTATTAAGACATAGGCATGAGAATCAAGCACTCTATGCTTCTTTAGTATATGGATTAATTATGGATTTGTTTGTCTTGTCATCTCCATTTGGAACTTTTATGATAATTCATATACTTCTATGGATGCTTCTTAGGCCAATTATATATAATTTAGTCAGTAGTAATAATAGATCTACTGTACTTATTGTTTTTGCCGCCTCCTTAGTATATTCATTTGTTCTTAGCGGTGTTACAGCGTTAAACGGGTCAATAAATATATTTTCTATACAATCATCAATTGGCTCTGCCCTGCTAAACACTGTCGCAGCATATGGTATTATCAATATAAATAAGCTAGGCATAAGAATTGCTGATAGATGGCTATTCTTACATAAAAGTAATACCTAGATAACAATTGACATGTGACAATTAACATTTGACCTATTTAAAATTTTTTTCTCTCCAAGTCAAATGTCAGTTGTTAATTGTTAAATGTTACTAATCTATGCCGAAAAATCCATTCCTAATAAAGGCCTTTGGGGATAATATTTTTGATTCAGATGTAACTATTGGCAAAGAAGAAGTAGATGGGGATATACTTGTTGCAAATTCATACAGAAAACACCCGCAGCTTACATGGACCTCAATCAAAAAAATACGCATTATGTACCTTATGTGCATACTGTTATTTATTGTACTCGCGTCAAAATTATATTACTTGCAAGTTATTAGAGGCGCCGAGTACTATGGAACTGCCGAAGGAAACCGCATCAGAAAAATAAGCATCCAGTCCGCGCGCGGCGTTATTTTTGATAGTAATCAAAAACGCATTGCATATAATGTTCCTGACTTTTCAATTCTTGTAGTTCCAGCAGACCTTCCAAAATCACAGGATGATGAAGATGTTATATTTACAACTATTTCGGAGGTTGTGGGTGTTGATCATTTTGATTTAGTTGAATCATTCGCGCGCGCTCCAAGAACAAGCTATTCAGTAATAGAAATTGTTCGGGGGCTTGCGCAAGAACAGGCAATTTTGCTAAAACGCAAATCCCAGGATTGGCAAGGTGTGTACATTACTGCAAGCGAGCAAAGGACATATGACATGGCTCAGGAGTTTTCTCATATTATTGGGTATACAGCAAAAATGTCAGAGCAAGAATACACAGCATATAAGCGAAAAGGATATAAAATCACAGAACATGTTGGTAAAATAGGAATCGAAAAACAGTACCAAGAGTCCTTGCGCGGAATCGCGGGAGAACAATTTGTTGAGGTAGATTCATATGGAAGGCCCGAGCAAATACTTAAGGAAACTATTCCAGCGCAAGGAGACAACCTCTATCTTTCCATTAATTCAGATCTGCAGACATTTATATGGAATGAATTAACAGCATTGCTTGCAGAACACGAGCTTCAAGGTGGAAGTGTTATTGTTATGAACCCAAAAGATGGATCTGTTCTTGCAATGGTGAGTTTCCCTGGATATGATATTGACCTTTTCGCAAAAGGGATTGATTTTGCGGCATACGAACAATTACTAGCAGATCCAGCGTATCCGCTATTTAACAGAGTTATTTCTGGAGAATATGCTTCTGGTTCTACATTTAAAATAGTAGTTGGGGCAGCTGCTTTAGAAGAAGAAATTATTACCCAGCACACATCAATCATAAGTACTGGCGGAATCAGCGTAAATGAATATTGGTTTCCTGATTGGAGATATGGAGGACATGGAAAAACAAATATTATTCACGCATTAGCTGATTCAGTTAATACATTTTTTTATGCTATTGGAGGTGGATATCAACACATTGATGGATTAGGCGTTAAAAAAATTACTAATTATGGAAAAAAATTCGGCTTAAGCCAACCAACAGGGATTGATTTGACTGGCGAAAATTCAGGATTCCTCCCAAGCAAGGATTGGAAGGAAGAAGCAAAAGGTGAAAGGTGGTATTTAGGTGACACCTATCACTTGGCCATTGGGCAAGGGGATATATTAGTTACCCCAATTCAGGTGGCGAATTTTACTGCTGCAATTGCAAACGGAGGAACGCTATATGCCCCACGAATCGTGCGCAGCATAGGCAAAACCCATGAAAAAAGCACAATACTCGAGCCAGTAATTATCCAAAAGCAGGTTGCGTCTAAAAATACAGTTAACATAATCCAATCAGGACTTAGGAGCGCTGTAACTTATGGAAGCGCTGTTTCTCTTTCAACACTACCTATCCCAATTGCGGGAAAAACAGGCACAGCGCAGTTTTCATCAGAAAAACCCCCGCATGCATGGTTTACAGGGTTTGCGCCTTATAAGAATCCAGAAATAGTTGTTACTGTGCTTATCGAAGAAGGCGAAGGAGGAACAATTACCGCAACGCCGCTAGCTAAAAAAATATTTGAATATTATTTTGGAAACGATTAAACTTGACATTAAATTAATTTCTAGTATCATGTGTATAAGTTTGTTGTTTTTTTATTATAAAAAAATCATATGGAGAATACAACATATTTAACAAAAGCAGGCCACAAAAAACTTTTAGACGAATTAGAGCATATAAAAAAAATTAGACGCCTTGAAATCGCTAATAGAATTAAAGATGCGAAAGAATTAGGCGACTTGTCAGAAAACGCCGAATACGCAGATGCCAGAGACGAACAGTCGTTTAACGAGGGACGAATTTTAGAGCTAGAATCAATGCTCAAAGAGGTTGAAGTTATAGGAAACGGCGGATCTGACCCAGACGAAGTTGAAATAGGGGATACAATTGTAGTTGATCGAGATGGAAAAGAGACGAAATATACCATAGTTGGCTCTAATGAAGCAGATCCAATGAATGGAAAAATTTCAAATGAATCACCGCTAGGGCAATCATTTATAGGAAAAAAGAAAAACGAAGAACTTACAGTGCCAACTCCAAAAGGCGAATCAAAGTGTAAGATTGTTGATATAAAAACGTGAAAGTCGTAAGTCCTAAGTCGTAAGACGTAAGTTTAATTCTAGCTTATGTATGGCTTTTTTTTTAATATCAGCGTATAATACACTCAATTATGGCTAAAAAATAGACATCAAAAAACCAAACACTGACTCGACTAGAGCACCTCCAACAACTACAAAAAAATGGTATTAATCCGTTTCCTGCCAAAAACGACCGCACGCATACTATACTTGAATTAGAGGATAATCTTAGCAAACTCAAAAAAAACAAAAACATTATTCTTGTTGGCAGAATCCGCAGCATACGAGGACATGGGGGTTCCACATTTTGCCATATTGAAGATGGCACAGGAAAATTCCAAGTGTATTTTAAAAAAGACGAGCTTAAAAAGAAACTCTATGAGCAGTTTTCGGAATTTGTGGATGTTGGTGATTTTATTCAAGTTACTGGATCATTATTTAAGACCAAAAGGGGAGAGCACACCATCCTGGTAAAGGACTGGACATTGCTTTCAAAAGCATTACAACCGCTTCCGGAAAAATGGCATGGTTTGCAGGATATCGAGATTCGATTCCGCAAAAGATACTTAGACCTTATTTCAAATGAGGAGGTTCGTAATATTTTTATTACTCGTGCGCAAATTATTACCTCAATTCGTGCGTTTTTAGATGAAAGAGGGTTTCTTGAGGTAGATACTCCTGTTCTTCAACCACTCCCTGGCGGAGCGCTTGCCAAGCCATTTGTAACACATCACAATGCTTTGGATGCGGATCTGTATCTGCGCATTGCGCATGAATTATATCTCAAGAGATTAATTGTAGGGGGATATGAGCGTGTGTATGAAATAGCCCGCATTTTTAGAAACGAGGGAATTGATTGGTCTCATAATCCTGAATTTACCATGCTTGAGTTTTACATTGCGTACATGGAATATATGGGGCTCATGGATCTTTGTGAGGATCTTTTGATTGATACTGTAAAAAACGCATTAGACACAAATGAAATTACCTATCAAGGCAATAAAATAAAGTTCAAAAAACCTTTTAAGCGCATTACATTCCGTCAATTATTGATTAACAACGCTAATATTGATATTGAAGCATATCCAGACCAAAAATCCATTTACAAAAAAGCAAAAGAGATTAACATGAAAGACATAGATTCAAAAGATAATCGTGGAAAAATTTGTGATGAAATGTATAAAGAGTTTGTTCGGCCAAAATTAATTCAGCCGACATACATGATAGATCATCCAATTGAACTATCTCCTTTAGCAAAAAAGAAACCAGAAGATCCTAGATATGTAGAGCGATTTCAACTTGTGCTAGGCGGCATGGAGATTATGAATTGCTTTAGTGAGCTCAATGATCCAATAGATCAACGCGCACGATTCAACGAGCAGCAAGAAGCAGCAATAGCTGGGGATGAGGAGGCACATCCAATTGACGAGGACTACATCGAAGCGCTTGAGCATGGCATGCCGCCAACTGCTGGATTTGGCATGGGCATAGATAGGCTAGTTGCTTTACTTACTGATAAACGAAATATCAAAGAAGTAATTCTGTTCCCGACTTTAAGGCTTAAAGAATAATATTTTATCGTCATCCTGAACAAACTAATGTACTCATTGGTGAAGTGAAGGATCCCGTCACTTTTGATTAAGCGTGTTCCACGGGATCCTTCACTTCACTCCTCACTGAGTACAGTGAGTCGCTCGTTCAGGATGACGGTCGTAATCAGATGCAAAATACTTGGATAGAAATCTCAAAGAGCGCGCTACTGCATAATATTTCTGTTATAAAACTACTGCTAGGAAAAAGCGTAAAACTCGTAGCAGTTGCTAAAGCAAATGCTTATGGGCATGGCTTGGTTGAAATTGCGAAAATTATAGAAAAAAATGTTGATTATATTGCTGTGATAAATCTTGACGAAGCAAAAGAGCTCAGGAAAGCAAATTTAATAGCGCCAATCCTTGTTTTAGGATATACATCAGAATCTTCAGACGATATACTTTGGGCAATACAAGAACGCGTGGAGATTGTTGTCAACAGCTTAACTCACGCAGAACGTCTTTCTAAAATAATTGAAGATTCTCCAGGTGGGGCAGATGATCTTAAAATTCATATAAAAGTTGATACTGGAATGGGCAGAATGGGAATTCTACCAGAGAATGCAATTGAGTATATAAAAAAAATAAACGAAATTCAGCATCTCCGAATTAAGGGGATTGAGAGCCATTTTGCGGATGTAGTTGACCACAGGGACTTTGCTAAGGAGCAACTGCAGAAATTTGAAGATATTAAGTTTCAGCTATTTAAAGAAAAAATCGAGCCACAGCTTTGGCATATGGCAAAAACCGAAGCAATTCTAGATTTTCCTGAATCGCATTTAGATGCAGTACGCCTTGGAATTGGGCTTTATGGCTTATGGCCAGATATTAAGCTGATTGATCGTGTGCATATTGCTCATCCAGAATTAGAACTTAAACCAGCGCTGACTTGGAAAACAAAAATACTTCAGGTTAAGGATTATCCAAAGGGGGAGTTTGTCGGATATGGATGCACATACAAGACAAAGCGTAAAACCCGTATAGCAATTTTTCCGGTTGGATATTACGAAGGATATGACAGGGGACTCTCAAATAAAGGCGAAGTATTAATAAATGGAGTTCGATGCCCTATACTTGGCAGAATATGCATGAATATGTCCATGACTGATGTTACTGATGTTCCCAAAGCACGCAGAGATGATGAGGTCGTGTTAATCGGGAAGCAGCGCGATGAGGAGATTAGCGCAGAGGAAATGGCCACATGGCTTGATACTATAAATTATGAAGTAGTAACCCGCATTAACCCTAAAATTGAGAAGAGGGTTGTTGATTAGAATAATATGCCTCAATACAGCAAAAAAATTAGAATAGCTGTCCTTTTTGGTGGACGAAGTGGCGAGCATGAGGTGTCGTTGGTTTCTGCTACTTCTGTAATCAAAAATTTAGATAAGGAAAAATACGAAGTCATTCCCATAGGAATAACAAAACAAGGGAAGTGGATAGCAGGACCAGAGAGCATGAAGCTTTTGAAGAGCGGACAAGCCCCAAGCGAAAGCAATGCTTTAATTCCTCCAGAACCAACTGATCTTACAACTTCTACAAATGACGCAGTAAAAGGCCTGGGCCAGATCGACGTGGTCTTCCCAGTCCTACACGGTCCATATGGGGAGGATGGAACAGTGCAGGGATTTTTGGAATTGACAGGGCTTGCCTATATAGGGTGCGGAACACTTGCTTCAAGCGTATGTATGGATAAGGTAATTATGAAAAAAGTTCTGCAAGCAGAAGGGCTTCCACAGGTTGAGTTTGTGTGGTTTTGGAGTAAGGAATGGGTATCTGGACAAGAAAAAATTATTACGAATATAGAAAATGAACTTAAGTATCCTGTTTTTGTAAAACCACCAAACATGGGCTCATCAGTTGGCATATCAAAAGCAAAAGATAGGGGAGAGCTAATAGAGTCGATAAAAGAGGCAATACAATATGATAGAAAAATTATTATAGAGCAGGGTGTAGAAAATGTTCGCGAGTTGGAATGCTCTGTATTAGGCAATCGAAACCCAAAGGTTTCAGTTGTGGGAGAAATTATTCCTTCTAATGAATTTTATGATTATGACGCAAAATATGTTGATGGAAAATCAGAAGCAAAAATTCCAGCTGAACTTCCAAAAGAAACAGCAAAAAAAATTCAAGATCTAGCAATCATGGCGTACAAAGCATTAAACTGTGAAGGTATGGCGCGCGCGGATTTTTTACTGGCAAAGGATAATAAACTATATATCAACGAACTTAACACCATTCCTGGGTTCACCTCAATTAGCATGTACCCAAAACTATGGGAGGCCTCTGGAGTTTCGTATCAGCAAATACTTGATGAACTTATTCAACTAGCAATTGAGCGCAACAAAGAAAAACAGGAACTTAAAATTGAATACACACCCAAAGAGGACTGGTATAATTAAAGTCGCGAGTTCGTTCTTATGCTTAAAAGACGCTTTTACAAGCCAAAACGAAATTTAAATCGAGTAAAACGCCCGCAGTCAAGAGTACAGCGTCCGCATCCAGAACGCGAACAAATGCAGCCAGTTGACATAAATGTTGTAAAAAAAATACTCACCACTGTTTTTTTTATTGCCGTGATTGCTTGGTTCATATACTTTTTTTTAATTTCAGATAATTTTTTTATTAAAACAGTTCATATAACTGGAAGTAAAAATATCCCAACGGAAGAACTGCAATCCATTGTAAATGATAATTTACAAAAAAAGCAGTATATCCTATTCCCAAATAAAAATATTCTTCTTTTTGCAAAAGAGGATTTAATAAAAGACATAAGTGATAAATATATTGTTGAAAATATTATTATAGATAAAAATCCGCCCTTTGAATTGCGTATCACGCTCGAGGAAAAACTAGCTCGCCTAATCTTAAAAACCAAAACCTTAGTTGCCATCCCTACCGAAGCCGATGAACCCGAAAGTGAAGAAGAGGGAACTCTTAACGAAAAAAAGTCAGCTCAAGAAGATGAGGAAGTGGAGCAGGGAAGTGAAGAGGATGAAGAAGAGGCAACAGAACCAGAACCTGTATATACAATTGATTATTTTTATTTAGATGTTAATGGAATAATTGTCTCTCTTGGAAATATTTCTGAGCATGACCGCTCTACCCTGCCAACCATAGAAATGGAGTTTGACAATCAAACCCTTGTAAAACCCGGAGACATAATAATGGACCGCGAAAGGGTAGAGTATATATTTTCTGTATATGAGACAGTAGGTAAGTCAAAGGCAGGTTTAGAATTAGATTACATTTTTTACAATCCAGAAATTGAGGACGAGATTACTATTACAACCAAAGAGGGCTGGCAGGCGTTCCTAAGCACCCAGATAGCCCTAGAAACTCAAATCAAGAAGCTAGAATTAGCCCTAGACGAAAAAATACGCGAAAATAGGGCTAATCTACAATATGTGGACTTACGCGTAAAAGACAGAGTGTATTTTAAGTAGATCACAGGTACTCTGATATCTAGTAAGCGCTTATAGAGTTAAGTGTATACGTCTAATTACGGCTATAATTCATATCTCCATATCATGCGCCGCATAAGATATATTGTGCGACTCTACTAGTATTTATATATATAGAATTTAAATCGCAAAAGGCCTTTACCTATTTCCCTACAACATTTACACTATTATCTTGTTTGTAAAGGTTTTATATTTTTTTAAAAGGGTTTATTCCCTGCTCAATCCATATCAAAAAATCACACACAGGTTAAACAGTGCGAGGTTTTACATTATGGCAAATATCCTACTGGATTCACAGGAATACCATTCAAGCGAATTTCTAAATGAAGATGCGGGCCAGTTGTCAGGCGCCCAGCTCCTGGGGTCCCTGGGGTTGCGCCGCTGCACCCTATCACCTGCCCTTGCACAACATACTCATCTTCTTGCACGGTGAAACAGCTTACATGTCCATACACGCTAGATAGGCCGTCTGCGTGGATTACGGAAATATAGCTATATCCTAATCCCCCATCCCGAGTGCGCGAAACATATCCAGAGCCAACTGCTTTAATAGGAGTCCCCTGTTTTGAGCGTATATCAATGGCCGGATGTTCAAAATATCTTCGGAAAGGATAATCAGGATCATGGAACCTAGAAGTAATTAATTTGCTTGGCACAGGCCAAATAAATCCTTGACCAGAAAGTTTAGAAAGCGTCTTATCTCCTTTTGCCTCTAAACGCGCGCGCAGATCTCTTTCAAGCGAAATAATATCCGCGTTTATTTGCGCTTGTTCAGCACGAACTTGCTTAAGCAGTTTTTGAAACTTTGCCTCATCTGCTTGAGTTGCTTCTAAGATAACATTCTTAGCTGTTATCTTCTCTTCTAGCCCAACTTGTGTGCCAGTTAATTTCTCGCGTAATTCCTCTAAAGTTTCATGCTGTTCATCCAACTCTAACTTCTCGAATTCTAATTTTTCTTGTACTGCTTTTAATTTCTTAAGTACAACCTCTATATCCTCTTCAATGGTTTGCAGATAATGGTTTTGATCAAAAAATTCGCTAAACGCGTCATTAGCTAATAATATTTCAACATAACTTTTTTGATTGTTTTGATATAGCAGGCGGATGAATTCCGCGATTCTTTCTTTTTGTCCGCTAATTTCCTCGTCTTTTACTTGTATCTTATGCTTTGTTTCTATAGTTTTTAAATTAATCTCTGTAATTTCTTTACGTTTAATTTCTATTTCAAGCCGAGTTTGGTCAATTTCATCATTAAACGCGCCTAATTGATTTTTTATATTTAATGCTTCACTCCTTTTACCTTGAATCTTTTTTTCATATGCAGCTACTTTTTCCTGCAGTTTTTCTATTGATTCTCTCTGGTCCTTAAGCTCCTGCGCAATATCCTGTATATCTGGGTCCTTGCCGGTTGGTCCTTCTTCCTCTTGAGCTATAACCAAAACAGGGTTTGACGCAATTATCAATCCCAAAATCAGACAAAAAGCAATTATTTTTGTTTTGGTTCTGTTTCTCATATTTGTACATATATTATACCACAAATCAAAACAAATAAAAAAAATCTAATCACTATTAGCTCTAAATAGGCCTAAACAGAATTATAATTTTTCAATTCCCTGCTCTATTCGCTTTAATGATTCCTCTTTTCCGAGAACATCCATTACTCCAAACAAATCAGGCGACTTTTCAAGCCCTGTAACTGACACGCGCGTTGGCCAAAGCATATCCCCTTTTTTGATATCATGCTCTTCTAAATATTCAAACATAGTTTTACGCAAATCATCCTCATTCCATTTTTTCTTTGTCACCTTTTCTAAAATATCAAATGAGTTCTGAAGCATTTCCTTGGTTTGGGTTTTATCTAAACCCTTAGGGATAAGAACCTCTGGTTTGTAATCTGAAAGTTCGTGAAGAA
>CAYOXH010000012.1:0-13760 GCA_964407875.1 uncultured Gammaproteobacteria bacterium | reverse complement strand
GCCCGGCATACGCCAGGCGGCTGTTTTTATTGTCCAAATAGAGGAGCATGGTATACTATTTTTATATGAAGGCAATTCTACAGCGAGTTACATCATCAAAAGTAACAACACAAGGCAAGATTATTGGTGAAATTGGTATTGGTCTAAATATTTTGCTTGGAGTTGAAGATAGAGATGATGAATCAATTATCCAAAAGTTTACAGAAAAGATTGTTAATCTTCGTGTTTTTGCGGATGATGAAGGAAAGATGAATAAATCGCTTTTAGATGTTAAAGGAGAAGTTTTGTTGGTATCACAATTTACATTAATTGCTGATTGTAAAAAAGGTCGTCGTCCAAGCTTTATGCATGCGGCTAGCGCGGAACTTGGTCGTGATTTATACGAGAAGGTCGTGGAAGCTATCCATGAATTTGGAATAAAGGTTAGTACCGGGGAGTTTGGGGAATATATGGTTGTGGATATCCAGAATGACGGTCCAGTTACAATTATCTTGGACAGTGATTCTATTTAGTGGTATACTTAGTTCACGTCATCCTGAGCGAAAAGAACTAATGTACTCAACTAATGTACTCATTGGTGAGTGGAGTCGAAGGATCTCGTGTATGTTTACTGCAGTAAGAAACGACGAGATCCTTCGACTCCGTTCCTCGACGAGTACGTCGAGTCACTTCGTTCAGGATGACGTGGTAAAAAATATGCTAGATAAGATAAAATTTATAAAAGATGCTAAGGATTCGGTAAATAGCTTAATTTGGCAGTTTTTTATTCAAGGAATTCTGCTTATTTTGGTTGGAGTATTAATTGTTATGTATCCGCAATTATTGATTCTTTTGTTTGCTTTTGTGTTTATTTTAATAGGATTAGGTTCATTAATGGTTGCAATGAGAATAAGGAGATTTAGAAATAAATTTGATAAGTTTTTTAACCTTTTTTAGGGTTGAATTAGTTACATAGTTTGATATAATGATATCTCTTGGAGGTGTCATTTTTAGTTATGATACAAGTACAAAGCTTAACAAAAAAATATAACGAAAATAAAGCGTTGGATTCAGTTAATTTTGAGGTCAGAGACGGCGAGGTCTTGGGTTTTTTGGGTCCAAATGGAGCAGGAAAATCCACAACAATGAAGCTTATTACTGGGTTTATTTCTCCAACAACTGGCACAATAAAGGTGGATGATTTAGATGTTGTGGATAACTCTTTTGAGATTCGTAAGAAAGTTGGGTATTTGCCAGAAACCAATCCACTATACACTGATATGAAGGTTTGGGAGTATTTAGAATTTGTTTCCCAAGCGCGCCAAATTCCCAAATCAAGCCGCCGCAAGGCAATTAAGCGCATGATAGATGTGTGCGGTTTAGATGATGTTATTGGAAAGAGTATTGACGCTCTATCAAAAGGATTTCGCCAGAGAACAGGGTTAGCGCAAGCAATGATTCATGATCCAGATATTCTTATTATGGATGAACCAACTTCTGGCTTAGACCCAAACCAAATTGTTGAGATACGTGATTTAATAAAAAAGATTGGTGAAAAAAAGACAATAATCCTATCAACGCATATTTTACCAGAGGTAGCTGCCACATGCTCGCGAGTTGTTATTATTAATAACGGAAAAATAGTAGCTCAAGGAACTGCGGACGAGTTAACCGCGGGCTCTCGTGGTCAAGAAGTTGTATACGCAAAAATTCGCGGTAACAGAGAACAGATTCGTTCTACATTATCAGAATACAATCAAGTAAAGAGCGTAGAACCATTTGCTGGCGAAGGAGATGATATTCATGGATTTGGTATTGAATTGGTAGAGGGAGATGGACGCGAGTTGGTTTATAAGTGCGCTGTTTCAAATGGATGGTCTTTATTAGAGTTGTATCGCAAGCAAGAGAATCTTGAAGACGTATTCCGTCGTTTGACTATTAGTGAGGAATAATATCGCGTCATTCTGAACGAGGGAGCGTACTCACGATCGAAGTGAAGAATCCCGTGATAATTGTATATATGCAAAAAGGAGGGTCCATTTATATAATGATAAATCAAAGAAACACAACGCTTTATGTGGGCGTTACTAGTGATTTGGCAGTTAGAATTTCAAAACATTTAAATAAAGAATATATAAACAGTTTTACAAAAAAGTATAATTTAGATAAATTAGTTTATTTTGAAGATTATGATTCTATTAAAGATGCAATCGCAAGAGAAAAGGTAATAAAAGGATGGACGCGAGATAAAAAAATAGCGTTAATCAAATCCATGAATCCAGAGTTCAAAGATTTATATGACATTATTATCAAATAGTTAAAACATGGGATCCTTCACTGCGCTCCTCGATGATTACATCGAGTCGCTTGTTCAGGATGACGTATGTGATATGAAGATATCAGTTCTAAAATCTAGCACCAATAACATAATGCCTATTTTTAAAAGGGAATTTGTTAGTTTTTTTAATAGCCCAATTGCATACATTTTTGTAGCTGTGTTTTTGGTTGTTACAAATTGGCTATTCTTCACGAGATTTTTCCTTACCGGGCAAGCAAATATGCGTGAGTGGTTTGGGTTGATTCCTTGGCTGTTTCTTTTGCTAGGGCCAGCGATAACTATGCGCGCATGGGCAGAGGAAAAAAAGACAGGCACTGTTGAGTTCCTTCTCACTCTGCCGATCCGTGATTGGGAAGTGGTAATTGCAAAATTCCTCTCTGCTCTTGTGTTTTTAGTTGTTGTATTGGCATTTAGTTTAACTATTCCAATAACCATTGCGCAATTGGGGGACATTGATTTAGGTGTAATTATAGCTGGATATGCTGGTTCAATTTTAATGGGCGCAATGTATCTCTCGCTCGGACTTTTGATTTCGTCTTTCACGCGCAACCAGATTGTCTCATTCTTATTTAGTTTATCAGTGTTGTTTGCTTTATTTATTATTGGCTCAAACAATGTATTGTCTTTTATTCAGGGTCCATTGGCATCTGTAATGCAATTCCTTTCTACTGCAACGCATTTTAATAGCATTATAAAAGGTATTTTTGATTCTCGGGATATTATTTATTATATTTCATTTACAGCGTTGTTTATTTATTTAAATGTTCAGTCAATTGGATCGCGCAACTGGCGTTAGTATCATTCCTTTGTGTCATGCGGTCGCGGGTACGCTCCCTCGCAATGACAAAAAAGCATATGTTCGAATCAAAAAAACAAATCAACAAAGCAAATGCTTTAATCGCGATTATGATTGTGATTATCTTAGTGTTTTTTGTGAACATACTCTCTACACAGTTATTTGGACGATGGGATGTAACGGAGAACAAGGATTATAGTATTTCTGGTACTACAGAGGGCGTGTTAAAGAATCTTGATGACATTATTAATGTAAAAGCGTATTTTACAAAGGAACTTCCAGGATATCTCTTGGTCCGCAACCAAGATGTTCGCGATATTTTATCTGAATATGAAACCGTCTCTGGAAATAATGTTATTGTTACCTTTTTAGATCCAGGTTCAGATGAAACAATCGAGCAGGAAGCGCGGGGAATGGGGATCCCAACCCTACAGTTTAATGTAGTTGAAAAAGATAAGTATCAAGTTACAAACGGCTATTTAGGCATAGCCGTTTTCTACGGAGATGAGCGCGAAGTTATCCCAATTATTCAAGATACAGCGTCATTAGAGTATGATTTAACAGCGGCAATAAGCAAGGTTGTGCGAGAGCAGATCCCTACAGTAGCTTTTTTGCGCGGTAAAGGCGCATGGAACAGGGATTCAGATATGGCGCGATTAAACCAAGAGCTTCAGCGCCAGTACCGTTTGCGCGATATTGATATCACTCAAGGCGAGGATATACCAGAAAGCGTTGATACGCTTGTTATTCCAGGCGTAAAAGAGGTACTTAGTGAGCGTGAAAAATATATTATTGACCAATTTCTAATGCGAGGTGGCGATATCTTAGTAATGGCAGAAGGTGTAAATATTAATCCAGTTGATTTAACTGTCGAAAAAATAAACACAGGCATTGGTGAACTTACAGCACAATGGGGAATTCGATTAAACAAGAACCTTGCTTTAGATACGTCAAATGAATTAGCGGCTTTTAGGACAGACCAAGTTCAGTTTTTTTCGCCATATCCGTTTTGGGTAAAAGTCCCAAAAGCTGGATTTAATCCAGATTCAGGAATCGTCAATAAACTAGAATCCCTTGTTTTAACATGGGCAAGCACGATTGAGGTCTTAGAAGAAAAATTAACTGACGCAACAGAGAAAACCGATTTTATCCGTACTACAGCAGAGGGGTGGAAGCAGGATGGCGATTGGCAGTTGAACCCGCGTCTTATTCCTCCACCAGAGGAGGGAACACAAGAGTCCTTGGTGCTTGGAACCATGCTTTCGGGCCATTTCGAATCACTTTACGACAAAGATTCAATACCAGATATTAACGCTACAGACGAAGACGGCAATGTGACAACAGAGCCCGCATCAAGCGAACAAAAGGAGAAGTTCCTGGCTTCCACGGATGAAGGCCGTGTAATAGTAATTGGAGACGCGGATTTTCCGCTTGATGTAAATCTACAAAGGTTTGAATCAAATGCGGTTTTTTTCCAAAACTTAGTTGATGCGCTAACTTCGGATGAATCACTAATCCAAATTCGTTCTAAAGCAGTAACCGATAGGCCATTAAAAGAATTGTCTGACAGTACAAAAAACGCAGTTAAGTGGCTTAACATTATTGGAATACCTATTTTATTTACTTTATACGGCTTAGCTCGATTTATGCGCCGCAGGAAGTCAAGGTCAATAATATAACTTTAATATGACAATATGATACCCTTATCAAAATTTAAAAATGTAATTATTTTGCTTGGTGCTCTTGCGATTGTTTTGGTTGCTCTTGGAGTTGTGCAATCAATAAACCAAACAAAGAATAAGCGCAATCCTGCGACCTTTTTTAAGATACAAAATGTGGATGATATTATAAGTATTAATGTTGTAGGGGTGAATGGATTATATGAGAATATACTCGAAAAACGCGAGGACCATTGGGCTGTTGCAAATAAAGGTGAATATAGAGTAAACCCCGACTATATTACTGATTTATTAGATATTTTTGAGAACATGCCTAGGGGAGAATTGGCAAGCCGCAATCCAGAAAAGTATGAGGAACTGCAGGTTGACGAACTTGGTGTAACTATTAAGGCATGGGATAAAGACAATAATCAGGTGATTGACGCTATAATAGGCAAAGAAGGCCCTGGATTTTTAACAACCTACATGAGGCATACTGGTTCTGATAATGTTTATCTTTCAGTTAAAAATATCCGCCCAGTATTCAATAGAACTGACTGGCGCGACAAGCGTGTGTGGGTATTTGATCCGCTAAAGGTTACCTCAATAGATTGGCGGTACAATGAAATAGAGTTTTCACTTTTGAAGATTGGCGATAAGTGGCAACAAATTTCTCCATTTAACAAGGAATCATCTGATGAGCTTGTTGGCCCAGTCCTTGCGCAACTAGCAGATATGTTTGCTGCTAATATTCGTGAGGATATTACCAAAGAGGAAGCAGGTATTATTGGCAAGCCTCAAGACATCCGTATTGAACTAGGGTTTGAAACAGGGGAAAAGGATGCACTCATCATCGGCGACAAGTTAGAAGAGCCAACTGAAGAATATTATATTGGCCGCGAAAATTCTCAGCTTGTTTGGACAATTGACTCTTTTACTGTAGAGAATACTTTAAACAAAGAGATAGGGTCTTTTTAGGAAAGTGGGTAGTTGATAGTAGATAGTTGAGTTAAAAAAAGTAACCCCAAGGCCTGATTTGACCACGGTTTTTTGTTAGTCAAAATTGACCAAAAGCCGTGTTATATGATATCATCAAATTGTAATTTAATTCTTTCAACTAACTACTGTCAACTATTCAACTTTCCTTATGACAAAGTATATTTGGATAACTGTTGGGGTAATATCACTAATTTTAATACTTGCATACAAACAGGCCCCAAAAGAGCCAGAGCTCGAGCGCCCTTTAGATGAGATTGCGAGCGAGCTTCCGTTTGAACAGGAAGAAGGCGAGGCCATCTTAAGCGAATCAGGTAATATAAAAATTACTCGTCCACAGCCAGATAGCAACATATCCAGCCCAGTATTAGTAAAAGGAGAGGCGCGGGTGTTTGAGGGTACTATACAATTGCGCTTAAAGAATTCTGAAGGTACTATTTTAACAGAAAAAACAGCAACTGCCTTAACTGAAGAAGCAGGGGAGTTTGGTTCTTTTGGTGAGTTATTGCTGTTTGACGAAGTTGATGCTGATAGCGGAGAGCTTGAAGTTTATTCAATTGACGCTCAAGACGGAGGCGAGGTTAATGTAGTTTCTATACCAATTAAATTTTAATTTTATGCGCACACTAAAACTAACTTTACTTTTGTTCGCTTTAGCACTTGTATTAACAGGATGCGGAAAAGCAAGTGAGCCGTCTATATTTAATGATTCTACAGATAAAGATCTGCCGCTAAAACTGCTATCGGAGCAAGCAAAAAAATCACCAACAAAAGGCGAGCTACAAGAAGAAACAAATCAAGAAATTAATCAGGAGGAAACAACCATGGAACCAGACACACAAGATCAAGAGTCATCCACTTCTCAAGAAAACAAAATGGTTACCCTAAAGACATCAATGGGTGATATTAAGTTAGAGCTTTTTTTGGAAAAAATGCCAATTACAGCTGGCAACTTTATTAAGTTAGCTGAATTAGATTTTTATGACGGAGTAACGTTCCATAGAGTAATTCCTAGTTTTATGGCTCAAGGTGGGGACCCACTCTCTAAAGATGATAATCCAGATAACGATGGAACAGGCGGACCAGGATACTTTATTGAGGATGAGTTTTATCCAGATTTTAGCAATGATCGCGGAACTATTGCTATGGCAAATGCCGGGCCCAATACCGGGGGTTCTCAGTTTTTTATCAATGTTGTAAACAATTACTCATTGGATTCAAAACATCCAGTATTTGGAAAAGTTATAGAAGGCATGGATGTTGCTGATGCAATTGTGAATGTGCCCCGCGACCATTCAAATAATAGGCCATTAGAGCCTGTTATTATAGAGGATGTGGTTGTGGAATAGAGCTCACAAAGTTCGTCATCCTGAACAAGCGATCCGCTGTACTCAGCGGAGAGCGCCGTGAAGGATCCCGTGGATAATTACTGCAGTCAAATAACGACGAGATCCTTCGACTCCGTTCCCCAATGAGTACATCGGGTCACTTCGCTCAGGATGGCGTTTCTTCCACTTGCCTATCCTACAACTTCATACTATAATAAAAAAGTATTATGTTAAAGAAAATACTGTTTTTGTTGATGATTTTTTTGCTTGCTCCGATAGCAGTTTTAGCGGCAGATCTTTCCGTTTCAGAGGGTGATATTTTATTTTCAATAGAAAAACCGCTTGCAGGAGATACTATTAGAATCTATGTAACTGTTCAGAACGAAGGCCAGAATGATGTGCGCGCTTCTATGCAATTTAGCGTGGATAATAGGCCATTAGGCGCGCTTCAGCCAATTACTGTTTTGGCTTATAAGAATTCAACTGTTTTTATAGATTGGACGCCTTCGGAAGGATATTATGACATTGGCATTGAAGTTATTGATGCAAATCCTCCTGAAGCAGATTTGGAAGATAACAAGGTTTTGATAGATGATTTTTTTGTAGACCTAGATACGGATTCAGATGGTTTGCCTAATTCAGTTGATTTTGATGATGATAATGATGGTGTTGATGATGGTGTGGAGTTAATTAATGGTTCTGATCCAGTTAGGTTTGATACAGATAGTGATGGTGTTTCTGATGGTGTGGATAAATTTCCAAATAATCCAAATGAAATTCATGATACTGACAATGATGGAATAGGAAACAATGAGGATCCTGATGATGATAATGATGGTGTGTTAGATATAGATGATCCAGCGCCTTTCAATTCTACCATCACAGGTAACGAGGTTACAGAGGAGCCAGAGCCTGAAGACGATGAAATTATTGAAGAGGTTCAGGAAACAGTACAAGAAACATCAGAGCCACAGGCCCAAGCCCAAGAAAGTAGCGAAGCAGATACTTTAGTTGTGCCAGATACTTCAGAAGATGGCGCAAATGAGGAATTTGTTATAGAAGAAGTTGAATACACGTTTCCAGACCAAGGTGATGCGGATTACACTATAGACATAGTTATTGCAAAAAGCCGCCTTAAGTGGAATGTTTGGCAGTTTGATGTTCTCGGGGCTGACCCTAGTTATATCTATTTATGGGATTTTGGCGGCGGGAAGCTTGCTCAAAAAAAGAGCCCAGAATATTCATTTCCAGGATCAGGCGAATATAATATTACGGTTTCGGTAAGCGATACACTTGGGGGCCTGGGTACAGCGGAAGAAAGCATTAGTATTGGTTTTTGGAGTATTGGGAACCCGTGGGTTAAATTATTTGTTATTGTATTAGGATTATTTAGTTTGGGTTTGGTGGTGTATTTGATAGTTAACCAAATTACATCGCGTAAAAAATAAAAAGTATGGAGAAGATAGAATCAAAAGAATTTACTTGGTATCATTTTGATGATAATAACGAAGATGTTGTTAAGCATTTAAAAAAACAGTTTGATTTTCATGAATTAGATATAGAGGACGTTGCTTCTGGGCCACAGCAGCCAAAAGCTGATTTTTACAAGGATTATCTATTTGCTATTTTTCATTTTCCAGATTATCAAAGTGAGGAGCACAGAATCCATGTTATTGAAATGGATGTTTTTTTGAGTAAGAATTTTTTAATTACTGTTTTTAAAGGCAACAACACGCGCATTACCGATATTCTTGAAAATATTCGCAGTGATAACGAATACAAAAAAGAGATGATGGATGAGGGCGCTTCTTTTTTATTATATAAAATCATAGACGCCTTAACTGATAATTGCTGGCCAGTGGTTCGTAAAATTAGCACTCAGATTAATGATGTTGAAGATGAAATATACAGCGAAGACAAGCATAAAAAGACAGTATGGCAAATTGCATTGATTCGCAGAAATTTAATCCGCCTTAAGCGCATTTTAAATCCGCAGATGATTGTTGTGTCAACCCTAGTTAATACCGATAAACCCTATTTTAAAAAGGTCTTAAGCGATTATTTCGACGACATTCGCGACACACTCAGCCGCATGCAGGGCATTGTTAGCGGGTATTTTGATACTATGGATACTTTAGACAATGTTAATGAATCGCTTATTTCAGCCAGAACAAACCAGGTTATTAAGTTTCTTACGGTTATTTCTGTATCTTTGCTTCCATTAACTTTGCTTACAGGAATTTACGGGATGAATATTGATGGGCTTCCGTTTTCAAGCGACCCAAACATGGTGTGGATGGTTTTTGGGGGATTGTTTATATTTATTTTTATCTTGTTAATTTTTTCTAGAAAACGCGATTGGCTGTAAATAGACGTAAGTCGTAAGACGTAAGTCGTAGGCAGGAGAATGTTTACGGCTTATGGCTTATAGCTTATGGCTAAATATGATGTTATAACAATTGGTTCTGCAATACGCGACACATATCTTTTTTTAGATAGGGGTGATGCGCTTGTTATTGATAATCCAAAAAAAGAATTAACGCGCAAAAAATTAATTGCGTTAGAATACGGCGCAAAATTAGATGTTTTGGACTCTAGCGTAACTGTCGGCGGAGGCGGAATAAATTCTGCGGTTACCTTTTCTAGGCAGGGATTAAAGGTGGCTTCTGTAATATCAATTGGAGAGGATGATAACGCGGGTGCCGTGCATAGGGTTTGCCGCGATGAGGGAATTCGCACAAAGTTTATTTCTTCTGATTCAAAATCAAAAACAGGTTTTTCGATTCTTGTTGTAGCGGGAAAAAAGCGCGACCGCGTTGTTATGGTTGAAAGAGGCGCAAACGATAATCTTGAATTTCCTAAACGCAGTTCTGTTAACACAAAATGGTTTTATACAACATCGCTTTCTGGTTATTCCTGGGAATCAGTATTAAAACAGATAACAAAAGCAGTAGACAACAAAGGAATCAATTGGGCGTGGAACCCAGGTAGCGATCAATTAGAATCCGGCTTAAGAGCGTTAGGAAAGTATCTTAAGTATTGTGCAGTATTGTTGTTAAATAGGGATGAAGCGCTTGGATTGCTTGCGTCTCGCAGATCAAAAAAAATAAAAGATAATCCTTCTGAGCTTTTATCGTCTATGCTTCGTTTTGGCCCAAAATCAGTGGTAATTACAGATGGGTCAAAAGGAGTATATTATTCAGATGGTTTGAGAGTGATTCACATGACAGCAGACAACTCAATTAAAGCAAAAGAAAAAACAGGCGCAGGTGATTCGTTTGGCTCTGGATTTATTAGCGGGTTAATTATAAAAGCAGATATTGAGTTTGCGCTTGATTTTGGAATCAGTAATTCAGAATCAGTTATCCAGCACATAGGCGCGCATGATGGGATATTATACAAGAAGGATTTGAAGAAACTTGGTAAAAATAGTAAACATAAATTAAGAAAATTATTATAATTGTCATTGCGAGGGAGTGTATCCACGATTCCCTCGGGAATACTCGGGACAGGCTCTGCAATCTCGTCGTTATTTACTGCAATAATTATCAACGGGATTGCTTCGTCGTCCTGAGTACAGGACTCCTCGCAATGACATGTAGAAATATGCCTAATAAAAAACTTCGGCTCGAAATATTAGAAAAAATGTCCGCACTTATTACCGCTGGCTTTGGAATTGTTGCTGCCCTAGCTTGGAACAGCGCTATTCAGGATCTTTTTAAGAAAGTAAACATTTTTGGAAAGCCAGATGGTTTGGTGGTTAAATTTATTTATGCAGCAGTAATAACTGTTATTGTTGTATTAGTGACTTTTGCTGTTAGCCGATCCGTCAATAAAATAAAAGAAGAGCTTGGTATTGAACCGGGCGACAATAAAAAAAATAATAAAAATTAACAAATATATGTCAAAAAATTATTTTTCAAAAAAAGAGGCCCTAACTTTTGGGTATAATTCGTTTAAAAAGAATTATAAGCTTTTAATTTTGGTAGTAGTGTTTTTGCTAATTATTGCAAATGTCCCAGAAGTTGGGATGGGGATGTTTGATGGCAAGGAATTGCCGTTTATAATGACCATTTCCCTATTTATTATTGGTTTAGTATTTTGGGCTTTGGAAGTGATATTATCAATGGGCTTAATACGAATTTCGCTTAAATTACTGCACGAAAAAAAGGCAGTATTTGTTGATCTGTTCCATGATATTAATCATTTTTTAGATTACATTGTTGCGTCTATTTTATATATATTGGCAACTGCCGCGGGATTGATTTTACTAATTGTTCCGGGGATAATTTTTATGGTTAGATTCCAGTATTTTGGATTTTTTATCATCGAAAAAAAATTCGGCCCAGTAGAATCACTAAAGGCGAGCTGGCATGTGACTGATGGGGTTGTTATTAATATTCTTTTGTTTAATATTCTGTTAATACTGATAAATGTTCTTGGGGCAATAGTTTTTGTAGTTGGGCTTTTGGTAAGTATTCCTGTAAGCATGATGGCAAACGTGCATGTATATAACAAACTTCAAACACGGCTCAAATCCGCTGATACGAAATAAAATGAATTGGAAAATAGAGCAAAAAATTGATCAAGAAACAATATCAAAATATCCGGGGTTACACCCGGTTATTTTGCAATTGCTTGTTAATCGCTCAATAGAATCTAAAGAAGAAATAAATTTATTTCTTGAGCCAAAGTACGATGATTCTCATGATCCTTTTTTGTTTCGGGACATGGAAAAATTTGTGTCTAGAATTCGCGAATCCGTGAATTCAGGTGAGATGGTATATGTGTACGGCGACTATGATGCTGATGGGGTATGCTCTTCTGTTTTAATGGTAGAGACACTGCGCAAGGTGGGCGTAAAAAATGTTGATGTATATATTCCTCATCGAGGATATGAAGGGTATGGGTTGAATAAACATGCTGTAGATTTTATTGCTTCAAAAGGAGCAAAGTTAATAATAACGGTCGATTGTGGTACAAGTAATGTTGAAGAAATCGCCTACGCGCGAAAGATAGGCCTTGATGTTATTATTCTAGATCATCACGAAGAACCCGCCGAACTTCCTAAAGATGTAGCTGCTTTTTTAAATCCGCATCTTTTAGGCGAAACATATCCATTTAAAGGTCTGGCAGCTGTTGGCGTAGTGTTTAAAGCAGTTCAGGCATTGTGGAGACGATTTGACTTGCAAGAGGGTCATGAAAAATGGTTCTTGGATTTGGTTGCGGTTGCAACAGTCACTGACATGATGGAATTAGCTGGAGAGAATCGCATATTTGTGAAGTATGGGATTGTTGTGCTAAACAAGACACAGCGTATTGGTCTGCAATCACTTATTAAGGTTATACAGGCGCGATCCCGAGAACTTGGCGTATATGAGATTGGGTTTATGATTGGCCCTCGTTTAAACGCAGCAGGTCGCTTAGACCACGCAGCCAGCGCATTTGAGTTGCTAGAAGCAAGTGATGAGTTAAAAGCGCAAGAATTATCAGAGACGCTTAATGCAACTAATTTTACGCGACAAGCAGAAACAGAGAGAATTTTAAAGGAGGCCACACAACAAATAGAAACACAACTTGAGTCACAAAAAATTCTCATCGCAGTAGGGGATAGCTGGCCTATTGGAGTAGTTGGGCTTGTAAGCGGAAAAATTACAGAGAAGTACTATCGCCCCTCACTAGTTATTACAAAAACAGAAAAAGGCCTAACTGGCTCTGGCAGAAGTATCCCAGGGTTTAACATAACTCGCGCGCTTAAGAGTTCAAGTGATTTTTTGTCTCGGTTCGGAGGACACGAAGGAGCATGCGGCTTTACACTAAAAAGCGAAGAAGTTATTGAGGATTTTAAGAATTCCATGAGTTCATTTGTAAACGAGAGTATACAAGACAAGGATTTAGCCAAAAAAATTAAAGTAGACGCAGAACTTACGTTTGACCTAATAAATTTTGATCTTATTAAAGAGATAGAAAGCATGGCCCCATTTGGAATAGGAAACCCAACTCCAAAGTTTGCTAGTTTTGGAGTGCGTGTTGATGATATTTTCCTTATGGGCCGTGAGGATCAGCACATGCGGCTTAAACTTCAGCAGAACGGCGTATTGCTGCAGGCAGTTGGCTTTGGAATGGGAGAGAATTGGAAAGGTGTCTTGAATGAAGGGGATTTGATTGATATAGTATATGATATAGGAATCAATGAATGGCAAGGCCGCAGGGATATCCAGTTGAAGATTGTTGATATTAAAAAAGAATAAAAAAACAGCTGGATCATTCGATCCAGCCGCTGAGTTTGGCGATTTGATTTTCCAGATATTCAAGCAATTGCTTGGAATCTGGAAACTGATTAGTATAGACGGGTTTCCCTATTCTCACATCAATACACGAGAATGGTATCCAGTACCATTGGAATCGGATGCCAATTGGTATGAGGGGGATTTTCAACCCGTGCTCTTTTTCGACTTCTATTAGATGGTTTATCACTCCTCCTTTGAGTTTGCCCATACCATGTTTGTTTCGAGTGCCCTCTGGATGAGAGACCACGATCTCACCGTGTAGATAAAGCTGGCGGACATACTTAAACGCTGCATCATTGATCTCTTTGTAGTTCGAAACTCTACGGACATCTTTCGGCCGGGCGATTTTTATCCCACCAGCCCATTCGTAGAATC
>CAYOXH010000011.1:0-14171 GCA_964407875.1 uncultured Gammaproteobacteria bacterium | reverse complement strand
AGCTATTTATATATATTTGTAATTTTTATTAATTTTATTGCTTTTTCTCTTACGGATATTCGCGGCGCATATTTAGGGCTTTTTGCTGCTTTTGGGTTTGTGACATTATTGTATTTTTTCCTTGGTAAAAATAAGTGGTTTAAAATTGTTTTTGCTGCTGGTTCTTTGTCAGTCGTACTTGTGGCTATTCTTGCTTTTACAAGTACAGAGGAAAGTATAGTTCGTAAAATTCCTGTTATTAGAAGACTTTCAACTATTTCTTTATCAGATAACTCCGCGCAAACGCGTTTAATAAGCTGGGGCACAGCCATAAAGGGATTTAGAGAAAATCCAATATTAGGGGTTGGAATGGAAAATTTTAATATTGTTTTTAATAAATATCTTCCTTCTAAATATTATCAGCAAGCTCCAAGTGAAACTTTTTTTGATAGGGCGCATAACCAGTTTTTAAATATTTTAGTGGAAAGCGGCATAGTAGCGTTTTTCCTTTATCTTGGTTTTGTATTTTTTATTGGATATTATCTTTTAAAAGGGTACAAACGAGACAGATTCAGCTTAGCTGAAGCAATGGTTCTTGCTGGCATGTCTGTTGCATATTTTGTGCACGTATTTTTTGTTTTTGATGATATTAATTCATTTATATTTTTTGCAGTTTTATTAGGTTTTATTGAATATAGATTTTACAAGGATCGTGTTGTTGAAGTTTTAGATGAAGAGGTAAAAGTGAGCACTTTAACATATGCTGCTCCTATTATTCTTATTCCGGCCATAATTATATCCATATATAGTTTTAATATTAAAACTATGCAGGCAGCGCATTATTCTGCTGAAGCATATATTGCTCAATTTAAAGGAATTGAGGAAATTATTGCTAATTTTGATAAGTCCCTTGCTTTTGGTATTATTCCGAACGAGAATTTGGCTGTTAATTATGCTAATTACCTTATTGAGTCTGCAAATAGTTTTAATTCAATAAAACAGAACTCCAAGCACCTGGAGCTTGTAGACCAAGGAATTAAGAACACAAAGAATTCATTTTTGAATGCAATAGAAAAAAGGCCCAGTGACTCATTTTTATACATGAAATTAGGGCAATTAGAAAATGTGCATTTTTTGCTTGACGACGATAAAGAGCATTTGCGAAACGCTATTAATTTGCTTAAAAAATCAATTACATTGAGTCCAGAGCGTCTCCAAATCCACTATCTTTTGGCTGAATCATATGTTCTTTCTGATGAAGTAGATAAGGCATTAGAAGTGTTTGATAAAGTTATTGAGTTAAGCCCAGATTTTAGGCCCACTTATTATTATCTTGGTAGGGTGTATTTGGCAAATGACCAGATTGATGAAGCATATGATTCTATTGTAAATAAATATTATGAGGCAGATAAAGGGTTTGATACAGGCAATTACGCAATTGCGTTGGCACTTGGGGACGCATTAATTTTAAGGGAAGATTATGGCCGTGCTGCTGGGGTGTATGATGCAATACTATTTAAGAATCCAAAAATGCCAGAAATTTGGTCATCCTTAGCTGCTGCATACGTGCTTCTCGACGAGTTTGAATTAGCAATTGAAGCAGCCCAAAAAGCAGCCGAATATAACGAGACATTTAGGCCTGAGTCAGAGTATTTTATACAGCTTATCCGTGATGGCAGAACAGAGGAACTAAAAGAGTTGATTAAATAGAAGAATACAAGTTTATAGTTTGCGCAAGCATATTACTTAGCAAAAAATTATTTTTAAGCGCTGGAGTGATTGGTTTGTCCAGTGCTTTTTTTATTGCTTGCGCAAACTCATCTGAATTATCTGGTTCGCACAAATATCCATCTATAGTATCTTGAATAATTTCTGGAGTTCCGCCAACCCTTGTTGCTACAATTGGGATTTTTGCTGCTGCTGCTTCGAGAATAGTATACGAGAGCCCTTCTTTACGAGAGGGGAGAACAAATATATCAAATGCCTTTAGATATTTTTTTGCTTCCTGAATAGATCCTATAAGAAATATTTTATTCGAAAGATTGAGTTTTTGTATTTGGTTTTCGAGTTCTGGTCGAAGCGCGCCTTCGCCGATTATAATAAGTTTTGCATCAATATTTGTCATTGCTTGGATTAGCGTATCAAGACCTTTGGTGTGGTAGAAATTAGCAATCGTGCCGAGAATTGGTGAATTAGTGAATTGGTGAATTGGTGTGTTAGGAAATCGTGATTGGATTTTTTTAAGTAGAGAACTACGCGCATCGTCCTTTGAGAGGAATTCGATATTCGGGTTAATGCCGTTGTGGATTGTTATTATTTTCTCTTCTGGAACGTGGGCTTTGATTCCGGATTGCCTGTCGAATTCTGACACAGCTATTATGTTGTTAACTCTTTTTGCATTGCCAAGTTCTGCTTGTTTGTATATCCAGCGCTTGAGCGGATTCATTGGCTCGTTAAATACAAATCCATGCGCTGTGTAGATAATTTTTTTAATGCCTGCAATTTTCGCGGCCATTGACCCAAGCACTCCTGCTTTACTGCTATTAAGGTGAACAATGTCTGGCTTAATATCTATTATTAGAGCAAGAATTTCCTTGTACGCTAAAAAATCTTGTATAGGGTTAATTTCCCGTACTAGGTGTTTAAGCGTGTGAGAGGCTATTTTTTCGTCTTTTAAGCGGTCTAGAAGACCCCCACTACCACCACTTGCTATATGTACCTTATATTGACTTTTATTCAAATTTGTTGCCAAATCAAAGATATAGCGCTGAGCGCCACCTATCTCTGACTGGGTTATGATATAAAGTATTTTTACCATGATTTTTCTTTACTTTTTGGCTAGTTTTTGGTACTATCAACGCGAAGATGGAGGATAGAAAATGGAATATAGATGTATATATTTTCCATCTTCGATCCTCCATTTTCCATTTTCTATAGTAACATGTCAAATGTGAAAAGAATAGCAATATTCTCTGTAACCTATGATCCGTTTATCGGAGGCGCTGATGTGGCAATTAAGGAAGTTACTGCTAGGTTGCCTGAATTCGAGTTTGATCTTTTTACGGCCAAGCTTGATTCTAAATTATCGCCAGAGGAAGAGATAGGAAATGTAAAAGTATATCGTGTTGGCAATGGTTCTATATTAGATAAGTGGTTGTATCCTTGGCGTGCTTCTCGTCTGTCATTACAAAAGCACAAGGAAAAACCATATGACCTTATTCACGCGGTTATGGCAACGTACGCTGGCTTAGCTGCTCTATTGTTTAAGAAGAAGTCAAAGATTCCATATGTCTTAACCTTGCAAAGCGGTGACTCGGATTGGTTTATTCGAATGCGTACTTGGTTCTGGTTTTGGAAGTACAAGCAGATTTATACAAAAGCAGATTCAGTTACTGCAATCAGCAATTGGCTTGAACTTAGAGCTCGCAGATATGGACATAAGAAAGATATTACATTGATTCCAAACGCAGTTAACGTTGAACAATTTAGTTGTTCAATAAACTTTGAAGAGCGCGAGAGTATCCGTAAGTCATGGGGAGTTAATGAAAATGACTTTGTTGTTATTACAACATCGAGATTGGTTTATAAGAATGGGATTGATGTGTTGATTGGCGCGTTAGAGCATCTGCCAAGTGATGTACGTTTGGTGATTGTGGGAGATGGGGAAGAAGGTTCAAGGTTCAAGGTTCAAGGTTCAAAGTATGGGAACAGAGTTGTTTTTTTGGGGCATGTTGATCATGGTGAACTTCCTAAACTTTTAAAGTCATCTGATGTGTTTGTTCGACCTTCGAGGACAGAGGGTTTGGGAAATTCATTTTTAGAAGCAATGACAGCTGAAATTCCAATTATAGGGACAAGAGTAGGCGGGATTGTGGATTTTTTAAAGGATAAAGAGACAGGCTTGTTTGCAGAAGTTGATAATCCTAAAAGTGTTGCAGAAAAAGTAATCTTGCTTAAGGATAATCACGATCTTCGCAATCAAATTATCAAAAACAGCAAACAACTTGTTTCTGAAAAATATTCTTGGGAGCGTATCGCTGGGCAATATAAAAACATATATCAAACAATATAAATCATGTACCAAGTAATTAAACAATTTTTAAAATCGCAAATGTCTGTAACATCACCAACATTATTACACTATGTTTGTGAATATAAAGTAGCTGTTAAGTACTTGATTGTTGGGCTTAGTGCTTCGTCTGTACATCTAATAGCATTATTTACCCTGACTGATTTTGCTGGATTGTGGTATTTGCATTCTGCTGTGTTGGGCTATGTTGCTGGATTTTTTACAAGTTTCTTTTTTCACAAGTTTTGGACATTTAGAGATAGTTCACTCAAAAGAATTCAAAAACAGTTTATTATTTACTTAGTTATGACAGTTGTGAATTTAATTCTTACTACAATATTTATGTATATTCTTGTTGATCTAGTTGTTATTTGGTATATGCTTGCGCAGGTTATTGTATTGGGCTCGCTTGCTATTCTTAGTTTTTTTGTCCATAAAACTATTACATTTAAAAAGATTAAAGTTACTAGGGACATTGTATGAATGTTTTGATGATAAGTTTAGACAAATCACTTCTTTCGAATAAACCATTGGGAGATGTGGTTGAACGAATGAATAAGTATGCACAAGGAGTTGATAGACTCGATATTTTGATTTTTAATTCACAAAATCAAGAAAAAAAACTGAGCGATAATTTAACTATATTTGGAAGTGGAGGATTTTCTAAGATAGTTCAATTATTAAATGGCTTGAAAAAGGCCAAAGAGTTGTCAAAAGAAAAACATCTCATTACAACGCAGGATCCATTTTTTACAGGGTTACTTGGTTGGCGAACTTCTAAATTTTATGAAGTCCCTTTAGTTGTTGAGCTTCATGGTGATTTTTTTGGAGAAGAATGGAAGAAAGAGCGTTTAATAAATAGATTTTTATTGAAGATCGCAAAGATTGTAGTAAAGAGCGCTAATAAAATTAGGGTAGTAAATGCAAAAATAAAAGAGGATTTAGTTAATTTGGGAATTGATAGAAACAAGATAGAAATTTGGCCGGTTGCTGTAAATTTAGATAAGTTTCAGCAATACAAAGAAGACAAAGTTTTTGGCATCAAAAGCGATTTAGGTGGTAGTCCATTAATACTATTTGCCGGATCTCTTATCAAAACAAAATCAGTAGGTGATTTATTGGGAGCATTTAAATTATTTTTTAATCAGCACAAAGAATCTAAATTAGTAATTATTGGAGATGGTCCAGAGAGAAAAATTTTAGAGTCCAAGGTTCAGGAATTGGAATTGAATAATTCTGTTGCTTTTCTTGGTACAATAAGCCAAGAAGAATTAATTAATTATTATCATGCATGCGATTTTTTTGTATTACCATCTGCGCATGAAAGTTTTGGTAGAGTTATAATAGAAGCGGGCTCCGCTAGAAAACCAGTAATTTCTACTAAAACATCAGGAGCTGTTTGGTATTTAAAAGATGGAGTGGATGGATATTTAGTTGAAATTCATAATATCAATGAATTAGCGCAAAAAATGAACTATGTATGGGAGCATTATGACGAGGCAAAACTAGCAGGCAAAAAATTATATCAAAAAGTATATCATTTGTTTCATTATGATATGCAAATTCAAAAGATAATTAAACTTTGGAAATCAGTAGCAAAAGTATGATATCAGCAATTATTCCAATTTATAATGAGGAGGGAAATATTCAGGAACTTCACAGAGAAGTCCGTAGTGCTTTGCAGGATATAGGTGAAGAACATGAAATTATTTTTATTGATGACGGATCAGATGATAATTCTGCAAAAGTTTTGCGCTCAATACCTGGAATTAAGATTGTCTCGTTTCGCAGGAACTTTGGGCAGACAGCGGCCTTGGCAGCTGGATTTAGCGTGGCTATTGGGGATATTGTGGTTACCATGGATGGAGACCGACAAAACGACCCAGCTGATATTAAAGAGATGCTTACAAAGTTGCGCCAAGAGGATCTAGATGTAGTTTGTGGTTGGAGAAAACACAGGAAAGACCCTTTTTCAAAAAAGTTTATATCACATGGGGCAAACCTTTTGCGCAAGATACTTGTTCGCGATCATATTCAGGATTCTGGATGCACTTTGCGCGTGTATAAAAAAGAAGCAACAGAAGTATTAAAAAGCATTAGCGGAGAGGCGCATAGGTTTATTGCCGCGCTTTTAGTGATAGAAGGGTTCATGATTGGCGAGCAGGTTGTTAAACACAGGCCTCGAGTGGCTGGACTAACAAAGTATAATTGGAAAAGAACAGTAAAAGGGCTTATTGATATGTTTGGAATTTGGTTTTGGCGTTCATATTCTGGCAGGCCGCTTCATCTTTTTGGTAGCTTAGGAATTGTGTTAACTGGATTAGGAAGCGCTTTAGGGATTGTTCTTGTTGTTTTGCGGTTGCTGTATGATTATTCTTTAAATGATAAAATTTGGCCTTTGATTTTTGTGCTGTTGATTGTTTCTGGATTGCAATTATTTGTAACAGGATTATTAGCAGATATTTCAGTTAAGCAGTATTTCCAATCATCAGGAAAAAAGCATTATAATATAAAAGAAATTATAGAAACATGATAGAACTTTGGAACCAAATTTCTGTATACTTTAAACTTGATTACTGGGTAATTATAGGATTCTTTGGCCAGTTTATTTTCTTTGCTCGATTTGTGGTTCAATGGATTCATTCAGAGAGGCATAAGCAAAGTTTAATTCCTATCCAGTTTTGGTACTTAAGCATTTTTGGAGCGCTTATTATTTTTGTATACGCAGTACAGCGCAGAGATCCGGTTTTCTTTTTAGGCCAGCTCCTCGCAATTATGATTTATGTCCGCAATCTCCATTTAATTAAAAAACAAGCTAGGAAGCAAAAAGAATATGATACAGAGAACAGGTGAATACATAGAAAAAGGAGATTACCATAAGTCAATAGATAGGGATTGGTCTTATTATCCTGTGTACGCGACAAAAATGGAATATATTGAGAAGTACTTAAAAGAGCATGGTAAAGGAAAAAAGATATTAGATGCTGGCTGCGGAGAAGGCGTTCTGGTTGAGAAATTTAAAAGCCGTGGATTTGATATTGTTGGGTTTGATAAACATTACGAATCAGAATTCGTGCAAAAGGATGACATACTTAATTCAAATTTTAGTGATGCTAGTTTTGATTTAATTCTTTGCCTTGATGTTCTTGAACATTTAACTTATTTCAGACAAGAAAAGGCGGTTTCAGAAATCAACAGAATACTAAAGCCAGGCGGAGTTTTCTTATGCACTATTCCTAATCTCGCGCATTTTGCCTCTAGAATATCATTTTTATTTCTTGGAAATCTATTGCATACTTCAGATGTTCACAGGCATATAGGAGACAGGCCAATTCGAGAATATTTAGATATTTTTAAAAATAAATTTACCATAATAAAAAGAAAAGGATTTTTTCCTACTTTCCTGATTATTTCTTTATTAACAGTAACAATTCCATCTAAAGTCGTGTGGCTACATAGGTTGTATAATCTGACTGTGGCATATCCAAATTGGTGCTTTTTGAATTTAGTTGTTTGCCGCAAAAAGTAGTTATGAAAATAAGCAAAGGGAAAATCCTATTTTTTATTCTTTTGGTGGCGCTTGTTTCGCGCTTACCGTCTCTTTGGTATGGGCTGCCGCATTTATATTTTTTAGATGAGTATATACATATTGCTAATGCACTTAAGATTATAGAGTCAGCAAATCCGTTTTTGAGTTTTAGCTATTTACCGCCTTTGGTCTCGTATTTAACTATTCCAATTATCGCAGCATGGGGAATATTTGGCATAATTTTTGGATCATTTGCTGGTGTGGAGGGATTTAGGGAGTTTGTAATCTTAAATAGTGGGCACTTAGTAATTATTTCAAGAATATTCTCTATTGTCTTAGGGGTTGGGACAGTGTATGTTGTTTATCTCTTAGGAAAGCAAGTGTTTAATACTAATGTTGGGCTTCTTGGAGCAGCAGTAGTATCGCTTGATTTTATGCATGTTATGGAATCCCAAGCAGGAAGAATTTGGGTAGGGATTACTTTTGCCATTGTGCTTTTAATGTATTTAATGTTTAAGCTTTTAAAGACAGGTAAAATGAAATGGTATGCTTGGAGCGCTGTTGTTATGGGATTTGGCTGGGGGGTTGGGTATATTCCCATAGGGATGATTGTATGGTTTTTGTATGTTCAGAATCTAGTTAGAAAAAAGTTTAAACGGAGTTACTTAGATAGGAATTTTGTTTTTAGCTTGGTTGTTATTGTTGGTTTTGTAATCTTTTTTTCATTAGCAAATACTTATAGTGTACAGCGTCAGTTTGGGAGAGGATTTAATACTGTTGCCAATGTTGTTGGCATTAATACACAAATACAGGCAGCAACTGGCACAGATTTAGATAATGTGCCAAAGTTTGCGTTTAACTATGATCTTATTGTAAGCAACTTATCCGAAGACATGTTTTTAATTGCTATTTTAGCTATTATTGGATTTGTTGTTTTGCTTAAAGGAAATAAGCTAAAAGATGAGAGATTGATTTTTGTAGCTTATTTCCCTTTTATATATTTAATACTATTACCTTTTGTTTTTGGCGGAATAAATAATAATTATATGTTGCCTGCTATGCCATTTATGGGTATATTAGGGTCTTTTGGCTTGTTATATGTAATAGGCCGTATACCAAAAAAAATACAGTTTACAGCTTTGGTGATTGCGTTATTAGTTGTTTTTATTCCTAGGGTGCAAGCAATTGGATTGCATGGCGTATATCTTGTAAAAGATGATACTCGTTTGCAGGCAGTTAGCTGGGTTACAAGAAATGTGCCCACAGGAAGCACCATCTTAACTGACATTGAGGATCTTGATTTGTGGATTACTCCAAGCAAAGAGGGAATAGAATTTAAAGAAGAACATTCTCCTGGGCGCGTTAGAACTAGAGATTTACATCTTAAAGAGATGAGTAATGATTATTATCCATATCCGTCATATGTAATAATTGGCGCTAATGATATTGAAGATTGGCAGGCGGTTGTTTCAAAATATGATATAGATTATGTTGTGCGTGGATATGACAATCCAGAATCAGAGAATATATTTAGATATTTATCTCTAACAAAAGAGGTAGAATTTTTTCCGACAAGATCTGGCAGAGGGCTTGATAAGTTCATGGAAGACACAGTATCAATTTATAATATAGATATTAAGCAAAGGCGATACGGGCCTTATGTAGAAATATATGGAATCTACTAGCCAGATATATGCAAAGCATAATTTAGAGAAACGTGGGCGTGGATTTGTTTTGTTCGAGCGTGAGCGCGGCGGGTTTATAAGCAATGCTATTGGCAAAGGCAAAAAAATAGTTGACTTGGGTAGTCGCGACGGATCTTTAACTAAATATGTGGCGCAGGAAAATGAGGTGTGGGCAGTTGATATTGATAAAGCAGCGCTTGCATACTTAAAAGAAATGATGCCATCAATAGAGACCATGTATTTAGATTTAAATCAAGATAATTGGGATTTGCCTAAGAATTATTTTGATGCAGTTGTAACTGCAGAAACATTAGAGCATCTTTATTATCCAGAAAATGTCTTAGCTCGCATTAGTGATCTTCTTAAAAATGGTGGCATAATAGCTGGGTCAGTTCCAAATGCATTTAGTTTAAAAAACCGTGTGCGAATGTTTTTTGGAAAAAAACAACATTCATCCTTGGGAGACCCCACACATATTAATCATTTTAGTTTTACTGAATTAGAAGAGCTATTGAAAAAATACTTCAAACAGGTTAGGATATATCCTCTTATTCAGCCAAAGTATAGATGGTTATCAAAAATTTCACCTAAGTTATTTTCGTTTTCATTATTGTTTTGGGCAAAGAAGTAAAAAATCCCCTCGCCCTTACCAGGGAGAGGGTTAGGGTGAGGGTCTTAGTCGCGTAGTCGTTATTCGCTCCTCACCCCAGCCCTCTCCTCAGTAGAGGAGAGGGGGTTACACACTTATGCAAAAAGTATTTATAACTGGAGTAGCAGGATTCTTGGGCAGCCATTTAGCTGACCAGTTTTTGAAAGAAGGAATTAAAGTTGCTGGATGCGATAGTTTTATTGGTGGATATAGGGATAATATTCCAGAGCAAGTGGAATTCTATGGATATGATTGTTCTGATTTAGCAGAAATGAAGCGCGCTATTGAAGGGTGTGATGTTGTTTATCATTGCGCAGCTTTAGCGCATGAAGGATTAAGTGTTTTTAGCCCACATATTATTACACGCAGTATTGTAGATGCCACTGTTTCAACTATTACGGCTTCTATCCATAACAATGTAAAGCGTTTTGTATATTGTTCTAGTATGGCGCGATATGGCACGCAGGATACTGTTCCTTTTACAGAAGACATGACTCCAAAGCCGCAGGACCCTTATGGCATTGGCAAATACGCTAGTGAACTATTTCTAAAGAATCTTGCTGGAGTGCATGGCATGGAATATGTAATTGTTGTTCCGCACAATATAATTGGCCCGCGCCAAAAATATGATGACCCTTACCGCAATGTGGTAAGCATTATGATTAACATGATGCTGCAAGGAAAACAGCCGATTATCTATGGAGACGGAGAGCAAAAAAGATGTTTTTCCCATGTCGGAGATGATGTAGAAGCCCTGCGCAAAATGGCAGATGCAGATAATGTTGTTGGTGAAATTATAAACATAGGGCCAGATGATGAGTTTATAACTATTAATAATCTTGCAAAGACAATTGCAGAAGTTATTGGGTTTGATTTGAACCCTACGTATCTTAAAGATAGGCCGCAGGAAGTTCGCTTGGCAAACTGCAGCGCAGATAAAATTCGCAAACTATTAGATCACAAAAAGAAGAAAAATTTGCGCGAGGTAGTTGAAGATATGGTTGATTATATAAAAAAGCGCGGCCCTAAGCCGTTTACCTATCATGTTGACTTGGAAATTGTTAATGAGAAAACTCCAGAATCATGGAAGAATAAAATGTTTTAAATAAGTATGGATAGTGTACTATACATTTTTGCAGGTAAGAGGAAGCAGGATGAGCAGAAATATAAGGACCACTTAATGCCAGATACATATTTGGTTGGGCTTAATCGGTTGCATGAGCATGGGATCAGAGCAACGTATATTGAGAATTCTGTTAGCGAGAGGTTGCGGAAAATTTCATTTAACTTTGCTAATATTCCTTCCTTGTTTTCTGCTAAATCGTTTGATATTGTGTTCTCTGGCTCAACGCCAGGGTTAATTTTTTTAAATAAGTTTTTAATGCGAAATAAAAATACAAAATGGGTGATTTATAATACCTTTTTAACAAACATGTTAAAGCGCCATTCATTTGGATTTAAGCATTGGATTTTAAATAAATCTATTCAAGGAGCTCGGGCTGTAATTAATCCTTCTACCCCGCAAAGAGATTTTTTAGTAGAACAAGGGTATGACCCAAGCAGGATGCATTATCTTCCTTATGGAATTGATAAAGGATTTATTGATAGAAATTTAGGCAAGCCAAGATTAATACAAAAGCCATACATAATGAGCGCTGGCAAGGACATGGGCAGGGACTATCAAACATTAATTGATTCTGTCCGTGGTATGGATATAGATTTATATATTGGCGCTTCTAAACGCAATTTCGCTGATGTAAAAAATATTCCGGATAATGTGCATATAGATTTTATCGCGCCCACTGATCTTGTAAATTATTATGAGCACGCAGAGTTTATTGTCATCCCTACGTTCCATGAGGACCATTTAGATGCTTCTGATTGTTCTGGACAGTACGTCTTACTCGAAAGTATGATGGCTTCTAAAGCTGTAATAGCGAGCGACAGGACGACTATTTATGATTATGTTACTCCAAATGAAAACGCTATATTAGTAGAGCCAGAAAATACAGAAAAGCTTAGTAACGCTATGCAAGATTTACTTAATAATCCAGATAAAGCTAGGGAGCTGGGTCGTTCTGCCCGTACAAAAGCAGAACAGAATTTTACTAGTGAGCAGTTTAGCCGTAATCTTGCTGATATATTTAAAAAGATATGAAAAAGATTTTATTTGCAATTAATAAACTTGGTATTGGTGGCGCAGAACGCTTGGTTGTAGACCAAATCAACGCTCTTGACCGTAATGAGTTTGAGCCATATTTGCTCACGCTTATTCCTGAGCCAGAGAATAGCATCTTGTCCGAGGTAACTTTACCGAGCGAACAAAAGCTGTATATTCCTGTGCAAGGAATGCTTGATATTGGTTCTATTTTTAAAATTAAGAAAATAATAAAAGATAATAATATTGATATTGTGATTTCTAATTTGTTTCTTGCAAATACCATTGTTCGTATTGCGTCGATACTCGCTGGAGTCAGGGACATATTTTCATACGAACACAGCATATATTCTGACAAACGAATGTGGCAGCGTGTTGCAGACAAGATGCTCGCGCGTTTTACAAAAAAGATTTTTGTCGGAGCAAAAGATGTGAAGCACTTTACTGTTAAGCAGGAGGGGATAAGAGAAGATAAGTTTGTTATCAATTATAATGCAGCTGATTTTAAAAGATTAAATATCTCAAAAGAAAAAAATAGGGATACGCGCGAGAAGTTTGGTGTGCCGCAAGACGCGATTCTCATTGTAGCAACCGGGCGTTTAATTGAACAAAAAGGCCATACCTATTTAATTAAAGCATTGCAAAAAATTAATCAAGATGATGTCTATTGTTTGTTTTTTGGACAAGGAGTGCTCAAAGAACGTCTAGAATCGCAAATACAAGAATCAGGATTAGGTGAGCGCGTAAAACTTGCTGGAATAGTTCCTATGGACGAAATTCTATCGTCTGCAGATATATTCTGCATGCCCAGGTTGTGGGAGGGTTTGTCAGTGGCTCTTGTACAGGCAATGGCAGCGGGGAAAGCAATTGTTGCTACAAATGTGAGCGGTACCAATGAAGCTATCGTGGATAATGAGAATGGCCTTTTAGTCGAGCCAAAAAATTCTTCTGTACTTGTAGGTGCTTTACAGAAGTTGATTTCTGATGCAGAATTGAGAGAACGATTGGGTAGTAATGCGCGTTCGTTGTCTGTAAGGTTTTCTATAGAGGAGAATGTTAGTAGACTGGTAAAGGAGTTAAATAATTAAGTGTCATTGCGAGGGAGTGTACTCACGACCGCGGCAATCTCGTCGATCACGGGATTGCCACCCAAAGGGTGGCCAGCCTCTGGCTGGCTTCGCTCGGTAGTAGCCTCGTTCACAATGACAATTAAATTATGGATTTACAAAAATTAAACAATTTACGTGTCCTTATAACAGGCGGTATGGGCTTCATCGGAAGTAATCTTTGTCGTGCGCTTATTGAACTTGGGGCAAAAGTCACAGTTTTAGATGCGTCTTTACCAGAGCAAGGCGCAAACAAATTCAACTTTAAAGGAATTGAGGATAAGATCGAATTTGTCCAAGGAGATGTTCGTGACGAAGAATTAATTGAAAAAACTGTTCAAGGCAAGAATTTTATTTTTGATTTAGCAGCCCAAGCAAATTATCTTAAGAGCTCAGAAGAGCCTCTTTTGGATTTGGACATAAACTGCAAAAGCAAACTTATCTTACTAGAAGCATGTCGCAAACACAATAAAGAGGTAAAAATTGTGTTCACTAGTTCGCGTATGGTGTATGGAAAAATAGAATCAATTCCAGTTACAGAGAGACATCCAACAAACCCACTTTCTTTATACGGTATTCATAAACTTACTGCAGAAAAATATTTTATAAATTATTTTCAGAATTTTGGCATTCGGTCATCCGTTATCCGCATACCAAATCCCTATGGTCCTCGCCAACAAGTAAAACACAGTAGCTATGGAATTGTAGGTTGGTTTGTGCGCCTTGCTTTAGATAATGAAACAATTAAAGTGTTTGGAGATGGCTCGCAAATACGCGATTATTTGTATATAGATGATTTAGTTGATGCGATGCTCGTTGTTGCTGTCAGCGATAAGACAGATGGCAAAGTATATAATGTCGGCTCTGGTCGAAAAACTGGATTCAAAGAAATGGCAGATACAATCGTAGATGTCGCAGGTAGTGGTAAGGTCGAACTTACAAAGTGGCCTGATGATTACGAGAAAAACGAGACAGGTGATTATGTGGCTGATATTT
>CAYOXH010000010.1:0-14319 GCA_964407875.1 uncultured Gammaproteobacteria bacterium | reverse complement strand
GGAGATGTTATTTTGTGGAAGTTTACATCTGCTAAATATGAAAATTATTAAAAAAGATCGTCATCCTGAGGCCGAGAATACTCGGCATAAACTGCGTGAATCACTATACTCAGTGATGAACGGAGTCGAAGGATCTCGTTGTTACTTACTGCAGTAATTATTCACGAGATCCTTCGGCTCCACTCCCGCCGAGTACGACGGTCGTTCTGCTCAGGATGACGTGGAGTAAAGTATGACAAAAAAACAAATTATAATTCTAGGTATTATATTTGCGGCTATGACCATTATCATGCGCCTTATCCCGCATCCTTGGAATTTTACGCCAATGGGCGCGCTTGTCCTATTTAGCGGATTTATGCTTCCAAAAAAATGGCTTTGGCTTCCGCTTGCAGCACTTGTAGTCAGCGATTTATTTTTGGGTTCGTATGAGTTTGGAGTAATGGCAACCGTCTATTCGTCATACGCACTCATGCTTGGTATCTCCTACGGGGCACGGTCACATTACTCATTTGGTGTTGCCTTAGGTTCAAGCATTGCAAGCGCAGTCATATTCTTCATCTTGACTAATGCAGCTGTGTGGGCATTTACTGGCATGTATACTTCTGACACTTCCGGACTTATGGCCTCATACACAGCAGCGATTCCATTTTTCCGTAATACATTCGTGAGTTATTTTGTATATACTGCTGTGTTCTTTGGATCGTATGAATTGCTATTACATCATAGTGGACGTCGTTTCCCAAAACCTTCTTTTTTGATGGGTGATCATTAAGGAGACGATAATAATGAACACAAACGCTGTTAATGTCATCAAGGGAATGGTGATATATCCAAACTCAAAAATATAACTCGATGAGCATGAAACATCGCCAAATGAACAGGTTATAAATGGGTCAGAGTTTGGAGATATGCGCGCTTGCATTTGTTCTGTGTAATGCAATAAAGAGGTCAGAGATCCAAGAATAGACAGGGGAATAAGGTATTTAATCACATCCCGCGTTTCGTAAAAGATGGCAGTTAAAACCAGTAGCGCTTGGGGGTAGATAAAAATTCTCTGCCACCAGCACAATAAACATGGTTCAAAATTAGCATATATTTCGTAGAACAAGCTTCCAACAATAGCTGCGAGTGGAATAATTAATAATATAATCAAACCGTGTTTGTTTATTAGTTCTAAAACTGGTTTTAAAAAATCAAGTTTTTTCTTTTTGTTGACTATCCAAAGTGCAAGTGCGAGCATAAGTGCGACGTGTGCCAGTAGAGTGAGTAAAGCTAGGGTTGTGGTTATTGTTTCGATCATAATATGTAGTATACACTTTTTTAAAGAAATCAAAAACAATCGCTATTTTGTATATTTTTACTATATGGTTTATAATAATTAAGATGCAAGCGCTATGAAGATAGCAACACAAAAAAAAGTATTGCTTTTATGGACAAGTATGTTACTTGCTGCATTTATATTTTCTTGTTATGGATTAGCAATCGCTAAAATTACACCAGGTTTACTTGATAGCGCAAATCAGTCAGAATACTTAAATTGCTGTAATGTGGACAAAGAGGGTGGTATTGCGCTACTGCATATACAAACCATACTTTTGCCTACAGGAACGTATTTGTTTGGGATTAGTGTGGTATTCTTGATTACAGCTTTTGCATTTGTTTTGTTTACGACGTACAGTATTCTGCGATTTAGATTATATGAGTGGTTATTGCGAAATAGACACGGCAGTTCAAAATTATTTAACTTGTTTACGGATTTATTTAGACAAGGCATATTGCATCCTAAGGTTTTATAATAAAAATACATAAACCTTGCTTTTTTATTTTGGAAGTAAAGTTGCGCAAGGTATTTTATTGCCTGTAGATTATTTTAAATATTTAGTATGATTGAACAAGGAAAAGGATTATCGCCAAATACATCATTTGTGCTTGGTATTGGGGGAGTTGTTATAATAGGAGTTGTTGTTGGTCTTTTTATTCTTTTAGGAGTTATTTTAAAAGATACTAAAAAACCAATTACAAGTCCACGCTCAATTATGACTACTGATGCCGTTAACAACCCAGGGACTGCTGGATTGGATATCCAGCTTGCGGAAATTACGGATGAGGACTGGATTCTAGGAAATAGAGACGCAAGGGTTTCAATTGTAGAATTTTCAGACCTTGAGTGCCCGTTTTGCAAGCGGTTCCACCCTACCATGCAGCAGGTAATTGAAGAGTATGGCGATCAAGTCAATTGGGTGTATCGGCATTTCCCGCTCTCCTCGCTGCATAAAAAAGCAGCCAGAGAAGCAGAAGCAGCAGAATGCGCGGGTGAATTAGCCGGAAACGGCGGGTTTTGGGCATATGTAGATAGGTTGTTTGAAATTACTCCATCAAACGACGGTTTGCTTGATTCACAACTGCCGCAGATTGCGCAAGACATTGGATTAGATAGAGATGATTTTATGGAATGTCTTGAATCAGGGCGTTACGCGCAAAAAGTTCAAAGCCATGTGAACCAAGCAGTCGCAGCAGGCGGCCAAGGCACGCCATACTCTGTAATTGTTGTGGGGGACGAGAAGATTCCTGTTTCAGAGGCTGTGCCTTATAGCCAGCTCAAAGCTATTATTGATTCAGTGCTGTAATTATGGTATCAAGATTTAAACCAAAAACAATCCATTTAGACGGCAAGGGATTCGAAAAAGTACTTGGCGAACTTGAAACTTTAATTATGGAATATGTTTAGGAGAAAGGAAAAGCAACTGTTCGTGATATTTGCGATGCCTTGAATTGCCAAAACAAAGAGCGTTCGTTTAACGCGGTTATGACCGTCATGAACCGTTTGGTTGATAAAGGAATTTTAAAGAAGCAAGCACAAAGCAAAGTATATGTCTACCAGGCAGTAATAAGCAAAGAAGATTTTTTCCGCATGGTTACCCGCGACATTATCTCAGCGGTGGTACAAAACCCAGCGCTTTTTAGCGTTGCCAGTTTTACTGATCTGGCATTGGACAGTAAAACCATGGAAAAGCTTAAGCGCTTTTTGAAAAAAAGCTCATGAAAAGAAGATCTCTAACACAACACATGTTGCTCGGGCTAGGGTTCATTGCTGCACCGTTTCTTTTGGTTGTTGGAATAATGAGCGCGGGAGCGCAGATACGCAAATCATGGGAAGCATTTGTTTCAGTGTGTATTCAGCACATTAATATTGTTTCTGGATATTTCGGGCATATGGAGAATATATTGCCCATTATTATTGCAGTTATTTTTATGCTGGGATTTATCGGTGGTTTTTTGTTCCTGGCGCGGCAAATCAAAAACAGCAGAAAACTCCACAACGAATGCAAGAGTAAAATAGTGGCCGCACATCCAGTGTCGTCCCACAAGGATCGTGTACTAGTGCTAGAGGATGACCGTGTTTTGGCTTTTACTGCTGGGTTTTTGAAGCCAGAAATTTACCTATCTACTGGATTAATTGCGTAATTGTCTGCTCAAGAGTTGGATTCTGTGCTTGTACATGAACGCCACCACCAGAGGAACTGGCATCCACTGTGCTTGCTTTTTATAAAAGCAATCCAATCATTTTTATACTTTATTCCAATAGTTCGCAGCATTGCGTCTTATATCGCGCTAAGACATGAGGCAGAAGCAGATAATGCATCTATTAACCAAACAAGCAAACATGTGCTCATGTCAGCGCTTTTCAAAATACTCAAAAGTCGCAAGACGCGGCAAGGGCTGTTGCGGAAAATAAAATTACATAAACTATACATCCATACGCTTATTTAATAGGCGACATAATTTTTTTAACAATTTGGCTGATTCTTTTTTGGGCCAGAAAAGACCTAAGAAGAGAAATGCTGATATTGAGTATTGTTGGAGGCGCGCTTTTTCCATTGGCGTTGATTTATTTGCCGGATTATTGGTATCCAGACCACATTATAGGCAGCATTCCGATTGGCATAGAAGATTTTCTTTTTGCCTTCACAATTGGCGGAATAGGATCTGTTTTATATGAAATTATTTTTGGCAAAAGGCATACCCTCTGCGAGTGCCGTAAGAAAGATCCTAAAGGCCTAATCCCTATCATCTTAGTGTCTATTGGCACGCTCTTGCTTTTCGCTTTTGTGTTTAAGCTTAATTCTATATATTCAAGTTATGTGTCTTTTTTAATTATTTTTGCCTATATTATATATTTTCGCAGAGATTTATTATGGCAAGCGATTTTTAGTGGTTTTTCCGTTGGCCTCTTAATGCTGTTTTTTTATCAAATATGGATAAGGATGTATCCAGGTATCATAGAGCATTGGTGGGCGCTTCAAAATATAAGCGGGATTTTGATCTTCGGAGCTCCGCTAGAAGAAATTATCTGGGGATTTACATGGGGATTAGTTGGAGGAACTATTTATGAATTTACAAGAGGTATCAGCATTAAAGATATAAAATAACAATAATTTCAGCGGTGATAAATGCTCTAATATTACGTCGTGTGCGATTAGTGTGATATACTAACCGTCATCCTGAACGAGTCCGGTAACTCCGGGCGAAGTGAAGGATCTCGTTGATACTTACTGCAGTAAATAGCAATGGGATCCTTCGACTTCGTTCCTCACTGATTACAGTGAGTCACTTCGCTCAGGATGACGTATAAAATATGACACTAATTTTAATTTTATTATCATCAATTATTGGTTTTGTTGTTGCTTGGCATATTTGGAGAAAAAAGGTTAAAAAAGAGAAACTAGTTTGTGTGATTGGAGATGATTGCGATAAAGTGGTACACAGCAAATACAGTTCCATCTTTTTTGGCGTGCCTAATGAAATCGGAGGTATGCTTTACTATCTAACAGTAGTAGTTGGCGTGGTTGCATTGCTTTTTGGTGTTACTGTAATTGGGACCATATCTTTGAGTTTACTTTTGGTTATTATTGGAGCATTTAGCGCTATTTTTTCAATGATTCTTATATATATTCAGGCAGCAGTTATAAAAGAATGGTGCGAATGGTGCTTAGCAAGCGTTGGTATGAGTATATTGATTTTTGTACTAGAAATGGCAGGAAACATGCATATTTCATAGATTTTTTTGGTCTAAACTTGTAAAAAAATTAGTTGTGTGATATAGTTTTGGTGCCTTATTTTCGCACTATATTATTTATTAAGTGCGTGGTCGAAAGGTAAATTAAGAAGTATGAGTGTTGTTTAACCACGCACTATACAAAGATAATTCAAACTATGTCAAAGAAATTATACGTTGGAAATCTTCCATATTCTGTGGATGACAACCAGCTTTCAGAAATTTTTTCTGAAGCAGGTAGCGTTGAATCCGCAACAGTGATTTCCGACAAATTCTCAGGCCGCAGCAAGGGCTTTGGATTCGTTGAGTTTTCAAACGACGACGAAGGCCAAGCCGCTATTGATAAGTTCAATGGTACTGATGTTGACGGACGCGCTATCGTTGTAAACGAAGCTCGCCCAATGAAGCCGCGAGATGATGGGCCTAGAGAATAACTCTTGATCCAATTAAAAATCCCCCGCCAATTCGGCGGGGGATTTTTGTTTATAATCACTTATAAATCTGCAAATTCATTCTAATCCTGTCAGTCCTTTATGTTTCTATGTTTGACTCGTAATTCTAACTATTTACAGATTCGTAAGCAACTATAATAGTACATACTACATCATATAGGTTTATTTGTCAATAGTAGCTTGTTTTTTAACGTTCCATGGGGGGTGGTACGTTAAAAAAAAGGCCGCCCGCGTGAGGAGATGCGGGCGGCGTAATAGCTAGTTCCACAGGGGTGTGGAACTAGCTATCTTGTTCTTTCTCGCTGCAAACGCTTAACATAGCGTTTGCGCTTGGAGGTTCTGCTGGCAAATAATCTTGCCACCAGACGAAGCAGTAGTTTGGGGTTGAAGACGATGGCGCCGATACCGGCTATTAGAAAACCGGCAATAGAATTCTTGACCTCGGCTATGAATGCTTCTTTGCCAAAGCCAGGATGCTCTGCGCCTATCATGCAGAACCCAAATACTACTATGACTAATCCAAGACACTCCCTTAGCGAGAGATCGCTGATTAGCTTACTGATTAGCTTACGACGAACGTTTAGATTCTTCACACCAGTTCTCCTTAATTAAAAGGTTCAAATAAGAAGGAATAAGAAGGGGAGAGGCGTGGGGTGGGTAATGTGCTGTTTCCTTTCTTTTTTAAGAGGTTGATTTTTTAGGGAAAAGATAGTATACATTATAATCGATATTTTGTCAACCCAGCACCAAGACTCGAGTGCTCGTCTGGTGCTGGGCAAGGCATCTATATCTGTTGTGGTATTGTTTGTATATACTTGCTAGAATAGTATCATACTATTATATTACTTGGTATGACAGACGAAAAATGGGAACAATTAACAGGCCAAATTAAGGATTCTTTTAAAGTTTTAGAGAATGAGACCCGCGAAGAAGAATTAGAAGGTGAGACAACAGAAGTATTGGTGTTTGAGAATGAGGCAGGAAAGATGAAATTAGTCAGGAATGTTAGGCCGCGCGTTATAGAACAAAAATCAATGTATTCTAATAGAAAAGGCGCAACAGCAGATGTGCAAAACATATATTCTGATACAGAAACAGTTGATAAAGTGGTGTTGTTTAAGGATGAAGATGGGGAGTGGTTGGAAATAGATGTTTCAGCCCTTGGTTAATAATTATGAACGATTTAGTAGAATCATTCTCCGGTATCCGCGGGATATACGGTAAATCTTTAAACGAAGAACTTGCTAAAAAGTATGCGAGTGCTTTTTTATTTTGGTTGAAAGATAGTAAAGCAGTGGATCGTCCTAAATTAGTTGTTGGGCGTGATACGCGTGAATCAAGTGAAACACTTGCTAATTTGTTTATAGAATCATTTGTTAATGCTGGGTGTGAAGTAATTGATTGCGGTGTGTCGTCTACCCCTGCAACAGAGAATGCTGTTAGGTATTTTAAGTGTGATGCTGGAGTGATGATTAGTGGTTCACATAATACGCCGGAATACAATGGTTGGAAGTTGCTGCGTGGTGATGGAGCTATTCTGTCCGCCGAAGACGCGGAGAAAGTGATTGGGAACGTGAATAATGATAAGGTTCAAGGTTCAAGGTTCAAGGTTCAAGGTGAAGAGGGGAAGGTAGGAGATGGGGAAGTAATTAAGAAGTCGTCGGAGAATATTAGGGCGTATACTGATTTTGTCGCTGAAATTATTGGGGAAGAGGGAATTAAGATGATAAAAGATAGGAAATTTAAGGTTTTGTTTGATCATGGCGGCGGGGCGTCAATCCCATTTGTAAAACCATTGGTTCAACTGCTTGGGATTGATGCTATTCATATAAATGATAAGCCAGGCGAATTTAATCGAGTTATTGAGCCAACTGTTGAATCATTAAAATATTTAATTCCCAAACTAAAAGAATCAGGAGCTGACTTTGCTGTTGGGCTTGATTGCGATGCAGATAGGGCAGAGTTTGTGACAACAAGCGGAGAAATGGTATCTGGACAGCTTGGGCTTGCAATTGTTGTTGATGAATTACTCGGGTCGCACTCAGACCCCAAATCACAGACAATTGTGGTAAATGACGCAACAAGCGATCTTGTGCATGAAATTGCAAAAAAACATGAAGCAAGCGTCCATGAGGTAGAAGTGGGGGAGATAAATGTAGTTAATAGCATGAAAGATTTACAATCCATCGCAGGTGGCGAGGGTTCAAGTGGAGGAAGTATTATATCACCACAGACCTGCAGAGATGGATTACTTGCCTGCTCTATTATTGTGCGACACTTAGCAAAGACAGGGAAATCTTTGCAGGAAATATTAAATTCATTTACACGGTTTTACACTTTAAATGAAAAAGTGAAAATTTCACCAAATCCTGAATTTCGTAAAAATTTAGAAAATCATTTTTCTGAACATCCTGAACTTGTTATTACAAAAACTGGTGACCAGACAGGTGGTATTAAAATTAGATTCGAGGATAGCGCATGGTTGTGGTGTCGCGGGTCTAAAACAGAGCCGGGCATGGTTCGCATATATACTGAATCAAAAGACAAAGAGCGCGCAAATGAGATATTACAAAAAGGCGTAAAGCTCGCTCAAAGCTTACCTTTTAAATAATGTAGTATATTTATTGACTATTTTTGCTAGATATTATCCTAATTCTAGCTGTTTTTAATTTATCCACAAGATATTGTAGAAAAAAAATTGACAAAAATAGTACTAGTGATATACTAGCAATCATCACTAAAAATATAGGTCGCGTATATACATATAGCATTGTTGATGCGATCGAGGGTAATGCCGACGATAAGATTGCCACGGTCGTGGGTACACTCCCTCGCAATGACATAACATGAAAGAATCTCTTAAAAAATTAGGTTTTTCGGAAAAAGAAGTTGATGTCTATATTACATGTTTGCAATTAGGCCCTTCTTCTGTTCGAAAAATAGCAGATAATGCCGGAATTAACCGTGGTACAACATATGATATCCTTAAGTCCTTACAAAATTCTGGGCTGGTTTCGTATTATCACAAAGAAAAGCGCCAATACTTTATTGCAGAAGACCCTGAAAATCTTCGAGATACATTAGACGCAAAGCAGCAGCAATTAGAAAAAGCAAAACAAGAAGTTGATTCTGTAATTCCTCGCTTACGATCGCTATACGATAATGCAGGAGATAAGCCAGTTACAAAGTATTATGAGGGCAAGAGCGGAATTAAAACAATTTTGCGGGATGTTATTGAATCATGCCAAAATGGAAGTAAAGAATATTACATCTATTCATCCTCAAAAATTAAACAGCATGTGTATGATAGTTATAGGAATTTTACAAAGGATCGCATTAAAGCAGGTGTTAGCGTTAAGTCCATTTCTATAGGAGCAGGAGGCTCAACCGCTGGGTTAGATGAGCGCAAGTGGCTAACCAAAAAAGGCGGCTCCCCTACTTATACTTTGATGTATGAAGGAAAAATTGCAATGGTTTCGGTAGATTCAGAAAACAAGCTTATTGGCGTTATTGTAGAAGATGAAAATATGTATAAAACCCAAAAAATGATTTTTGAATTTGTTTGGCAGAAATTATAATTTTTTATCGTCATCCCGAACAAGTCCTCCGAAGCCTACTGGCGAAGGAGGCGAAGTGAAGGATCCCGTTGTTATTTATTGCAGTAAGTGTAGACGGGATCCTTCGACTCCGCTTGACCGCTGGCGCGGTCTGCGCTTCGCTCAGGATGACGCATCTATATATGTGTGGCATAGTTGGCTATATTGGCCCAAAACAAGCAAAACCTATTTTATTAGATGGTCTTCGTAAACTCGAGTACCGCGGTTATGATTCCGCGGGTATTGCTGTGTGGGATAGAAATCAGATTGTCATGAATAAGACAAAAGGCAGAGTTGCTGACCTTGCGAGCGTTGTTCGAGATACACCCATGGAGGGTACTCTTGGAATAGCCCATACACGCTGGGCAACGCACGGAGAGCCAAGTGCCGCAAACGCGCATCCTCATACTGATGAAGAAGGAAATGTGTATGTGGTGCATAACGGCATTGTGGAAAACTACAAGCCGCTTAAACAAAAGCTTGAGGAGTTTGGCCATAGGTTTAAGTCAAAGACAGACACAGAAGTGATAACCCACTTGATTCAGCATTTTATGGCGCAAGGCGCGGATCTTGAGCACGCGGTAAAACATGCTTTGCGACGCATCCAAGGAACTTATGCTATATTAGCGATTGCCTCCAAGGAGCCAGATAAAATAATTGCCGCGCGCATGGCAAGCCCATTGCGAATCGGTGTTACAGACGGGCAGATTATTATTGCATCTGACCCAGCAGCTATTTTGAGCCATACCACGCAAGTGATTACCCTTTCGGATGGCGAAGTAGCTAATATAGACAGAAACGGATATACAATAACCAGTACAACAGATGATGAAATAATTGATAAAAATGTTGATGACATAGAATGGGATGTATCTGAAATAGAAAAATCAGGATTTGAGCATTTTATGCTTAAAGAGATTTTTGAACAGCCAGAAGCAATTAAAAACAGTGTTCGAGGACGTTTAATACCAGAATCAGGCCTTGCAGTGCTTGGGGGCTTGGAATCAGTAGAACAGCGTCTTAGGCAAGTTAAAAGGATTCACATTGTTGCATGTGGCACCGCGTTTCACGCGGGATTAGTTGGGGAGTACATGCTTGAGGAATATGCTGGCATACCAGTAGAAGTATGCATTGGTTCCGAGTTCAGATACCGCAAGGCAGTACTTGACCCAAAGGATGACGCAGTTCTTGTAATTAGCCAATCAGGCGAAACAGCAGATTCATTAGCAGCTGTTCGCGAAGCAAAAGAAAAAGGCGTTTTAACGCTTGGAATCGTCAATGTCGTAGGAAGCACCATAGCCCAAGAGACAGATGCTGGAGTATATACTCATGCTGGCCCAGAAATTGGGGTTGCTTCAACAAAAGTATTTGTTTCTCAACTTGCGGTGCTTGCTTTATTTATTATTTTTTTGGGCCGTCAGCGGCAAATGTCAGTTGTAGTTGGAAAGCGCATTGCAGAGGCATTACTAGCTATTCCTAAACAAGTTCAAAGTATTCTTGAGCAAGATAGTGTTACTAAACTTATTGCGCAAAAGTATTTTAAAAGCAAAGACGTGTTTTTTCTTGGCAGAAAATATAATTTTCCTATTGCCTTAGAGGGCGCTTTAAAGTTAAAAGAGATTTCGTATATTCATGCAGAAGGATATGCTTCTGGAGAACTTAAGCATGGGCCTTTGGCAGTTATTGATGAATTAGTGCCAAGTGTAGTAGTGTGTCCGCAAGATAGCGTGTATGAGAAGAATATTAGCAATATAGAGGAAATCCGTGCTAGGCACGGGAAAATTGTCGCGATTGCAACCCATGGAGATGAAGAAATTAAACAAGTTGCAGATGATGTTATCTATATTCCCAAGACACTTGAAATGTTAACCCCTATCTTGTCTGCTATTCCGCTCCAGCTTTTAAGCTATCATGTAGCCCTTGCGCTTGGGCATGATATTGACAAGCCAAGGAATATCGCTAAAACAGCAACTGTTGAGTAATAATAACCCGTCATCCTGAACAAGCGATTCGTCGTACTCGTCGAAGAGCGAAGTGAAGGATCTCGTCGGTATTTATTGCAGTAAGTATCGACGGGATCCTTCACTTCATCCGGAGTACCGGATTCGTTCAGGATGACGTATATTTATGAATATTATATTGTATGAAAATTCAAAAGTAGAGGATCTTTATCCTATTACACTCACTCGCCCGAGTTTTGATATTCTTTGTGCTGGGATGACGTTGTATGATGCTGTTAAAAAAGTATTTCCAAAAGTTGGGATTGACGTCCTAGTGCGTAAATACTTGTCGCAAAGCGCAAAAGCTCGATTTAAGAATAGTTCTAAAAAGATTGGAAAAAGTATTTTGTTTTTGGATGGGTCAATTGTTCCTGATTTAAAACAGCTTGAGTTGCTTGCTAAGAAAGTAAATAAAGGCAAGAGTTTTGTGATTAAGAATAAAAAAGAGATTATAGGAGCTCATATTAATTTAGATGAGCACTTGATATCAAAGAGTAAGATCCAGAAGTTAAAGCACGATGAAGTAATTGGTTTTTTAGAGAGCATAAAGATGCCAACACAAAAGATTAATTTGGATCAATTACAAAAGCCATGGCATGCTATTACTTTTAATAAAAAAATACTTGCTAGCAATCTAAAACATAGGTCAAATCAATTTTCAGAATATGAGCAAGATGTTTTTTTTGGCAACAAGGTTCATATTAATGAGCATGTTGTGTTTGATGCCAGTAAAGGGCCAATTGTTATAGATAGCGGGACCCATATTAAACTATTTACGTATTTAGTTGGCCCATTGTATATCGGTAAAAATTGTACAATAAATGAACATGCATCTATTAAGGAATCATGCATAGGAGACATGTGTAAAGTTGGCGGCGAGGTTGATGTGAGTATTATGCAAGGATATTCAAACAAGCAGCACTATGGTGTACTTGCTTATAGCTGGGTAGGAGAATGGGTTAATTTAGGCGGTGGTACAAGTACGTCTGATTTAAAAAATACATATGGAACAATTTCCATGCATGGTGAGGATACTGGCCAACTGTTTATGGGATGCGTGATTGCTGACTATGCAAAAACATCAATACAAGCAGCTATTATGCCAGGCAGAATAATTGGCGTAAATAGTACAGTATTGGGGCTGGTTACCAAAGACGTGCCTTCGTTTACTAATTATCTAGGTGGATATGGAAAAGACGTGGCATTTGATTTAAGTGTTGCTCTTGAGGTTCAGAAAAGGATGCTCCTACGCCGTAATGTACAGCCAACAAAGCTGCATCGCGCTTTACTGGAGAAGGTGTTTGAGATGACAAATAAAGAAAGAAAAGAAGCAGCAATAAAGAAAGGAAAAATCAGTTTATGAAAGCATTAATTAAACGAAAACCGACTAATCCACAAGAATGGTATAAAGGGCTTGATTTAGTGGATAGACCAGAGCCAGAAGTATCTGATGCGCGTCCTATTAAGATTAAAATTATTTCGACCGGAATCTGCGGAACAGATGTTAGTATTTACCAAGGCAAAGATGCTTTGGCAATTGCCATGTCAAAACTTGAGCAAGATGATGTAATACTTGGCCACGAGTTTTGTGGAGAGATTGTTGATATTCATAATTCAGCGCGCGAGGAAATAGCGCAAATCCTCCTACGCAGAAAAAACACCACAGAACCTGTCAGAGAGTTTTTAAAAGATAAGACAGTAGACGGGCTTATTCAAGATAATGGTCTTATTGACTTTATACATGAACATTTTTATGTAACAGCTGAAATGCATTTTACGTGTGGTAAGTGTCTTCAGTGCAGAACAGGAGATGAGCATGTGTGCAAAAATACTATTGGCAAAGGTATTCTCGAAGATGGCGCATACACAGAATATATGGTCGCACCAACTAATCGCCTTGTCTTTATTGAAAAAGGCGAGATAACTCCAGAACTTATTAGTTTTATGGATGCCCTAGGCAATGCAGTGCACACAGCGCAGTCAGTGGATCTTGCGGGCAAAACAGTGTTTATTACAGGAGCTGGAGTGCAAGGGCTAATGAGTTGCGCTGTTGCCAAGCAGATGGGTGCAAACAAAATTTTTATAACAGACGTTGCAACAAAAAACAGATCTAATATTGATAAACTTGGGATTGCGAGTTCGCTTGGGGCAGATTCAGTGTTTGACGTTGGGTCTAGCGAGGGACAGAAAGAACTCCAAGAAGCGATTATGTCTGAAACAGATAATACTGGAGTTGACGTGGTATTTGAAATGTCTGGCCAATATGGGGCATATAAGGACGCATTTAAGAATATTAGAATGGGCGGTACCCTACTCTTGTTAGGTTTACCAGCAGGAAAACTAGAAGTTGATTTTAGCACGGACATTATTTTTAAGGGTTTGACGATTAAAGGGATTTACGGCAGGCGCGTATTTGATACATGGTCATTGATGCGATATTTATTATCAAAAGGACTTGATAAAAAGATTTTAGATAGTGGGATTATTACGCATCAGTTGCTTTTAGAAGAATATGAATTGGGTTTTCAAGCATTAATAAAAGGGGAGGCCATTAAAGTTTTATTAAAACCATAACTTATGCATACACAAAAATTATTACAAAATATCCAAAAGGAGCTTACCTCTCTTAAAGATCAAGGCAAGTTAAAGACAGAGCGCGAACTTACAAGCAGTACTGGGTCAGAAGTTGAGTTAGACGGCAAGAAACTGCTTTTGTTTGCTTCAAACAATTATCTTGGATTAGCAAATCATCCTGAAGTTGTTGAGGCAGCAAAAGATGGGCTTTTATCTCATGGGTATGGGCTCTCGTCTGTTCGGTTCATATGTGGAACCCAGGATATTCACCGAGAGCTAGAGAGACGTCTTGCAAAGTTTTTAGGCGTGGATGATGCTATTTTGTATTCAACATGCTTTATGGCGAACCTTGGTTTTTTTGCTACTATTACGAACGATTCATTCGGGAGCGAGGAGTCATATACTGATGCAGTGTACAGCGATGAGCTTAATCACGCGTCAATTATCGATGCACTACGCCTCATGGATAAAAAGGTGACTGAAAAGCGAATATATCCGCATGCAGATATTAAAGCACTTGACGCATTACTTACCGAAGATAGCAACAAGGGATATCGTAATCGTATTATCGTATCAGATGGCGTATTTAGCATGGAAGGTGATCTTGCGCCTTTGGCTGGACTAGCTAAAGTTGCAAAGAA
>CAYOXH010000009.1:0-15091 GCA_964407875.1 uncultured Gammaproteobacteria bacterium | reverse complement strand
AGGTATTAAAGAAACATGTAAAAAAGCGGTAAAATAGATTAATTGACAAATTAGTTTTTTTCTTGTAATCTATAGCTTATTTTAAATAGATTTTGTATTATGTTTTTTAAGGATAAAAGAATAAAACCTGCCTGGAAGATAGTTAAATCTGTGTTAGGTGACTACAAGCGGCATATTGTTGTTTTAATAGTGTTGGGCCTCTTGGGCGGGGTTTTAGAGGGAATTTGCATGAATGCGCTTATTCCTTTGTTTTCTATTGTTGCGAATCAAGAGAATGGGGCAACTGATGCTATTTCTAGGGCAATTGCAGGTTTTTTTGAGTTCATTAATATCGGACTGGGAATTAAATCGCTGTTGATTTTTATTATTTTGCTCTTTATCGGCAAGCTGGGTATTTTACTAGTTACTGCTTGGATTAAAGCAAATATAACTGCTAATTTTCAATATCAAAACAGGACTCATTTACTCAAGAAGACCTTGAGCGCAGATTGGCTGTATTTGATGACCCAAAAGGTCGGATACTTAGAAATGATTTTAAACATGTGTGTTGGAAAAGGTTCTAGGATAATGAACCTTATTGGTTCGATTATTAACACAACTGCGAATGCTCTTGTGTATACAGTGGTTGCGCTTAATATATCAGCAACTGTGACCATGTTTTCGATAGTAGTTGGCCTTTTACTGTTTCTTGCTCTAAAACCAATGCTCTATAAAATGCGCAAGCTTGCAGAGGAAAATTTAAAGATACATAAAAAGGTTGTACACTTTGTTAACCAAACTGTTATTGATTCAAAAAACATTAAAGTGTCTTTTGTAAATAAGCCAGTGCTAAACAAAGCCAAGGAGTACTTTGAAAAATTAAAGAGTTTAAGTATTCGCTCTGCCTGGTACTCAGCTATTTATAAGAGCATTATCCAGCCTATCAGCATCATATATGTGGCTGGTGTGTTTGCATTCTCCTATTTGTACACGGATTTTAACTTTGTTTCTTTTATAGTGCTTATTTATTTGATACGCAGAATTTTTGACTATATGCAGGCTGGGCAGCGATTTTTAAGCACACTAGTAATAAGTTATCCTTATTTGAAGAGAATTGCAGATTATAAGGAGAAGATGGAGGATAATCAAAAGGTATACAAGAGCGGTATAAAAGGACAAGATTTTTCGTTTAAGCGTTCTATTGAGTTTGATAATGTTTCATTCAACTACGAAAAAAGACCTACAGATGTGCTTTCAAAAACAATGTTTAAGATACAAAAAGGCGAGATGGTTGGTATTGTTGGTGAATCAGGCGCAGGCAAGACCACGCTCGTGGATTTGTTTTTGCGCTTGTTTAAGCCATCTTCAGGAGCCATACTTGTTGATGATGTTAATATAGATAAAATTGGTATCGAGAGGTGGTGCGATAAAATAGGGTATGTGATGCAAGACATATTCTTGGTAAACGATACTATTGCCAATAATATTAAGTTCTACAATAGCGCAATAACAAAAGAAGATATGATTGATGCCGCAAAAAAAGCGAATATTTATGATTTTATTATGGCACGGCCCAAGCAATTTGAAACCAATGTCGGTGAGCGCGGGGTTTCGCTTTCTGGCGGACAGCGGCAGCGTATTGTGCTTGCGCGCGCGCTGGCTCGCAAACCAGAGATATTAATTTTAGATGAGGCAACCAGTAGTTTAGACAGCAAGTCTGAAGCATTGATACAAGAGGCTATTGAAAAATTAAAAAGAGAGACAACTATTTTGGTTATTGCCCACAGGGAGTCAACAATTAAAAAATGCGATAGGGTACTGGAATTAAAAGATGGCACAATTGCCGAAAAGAATTAACGTATGAAGGTTTTTTTAATAGAATGGTCTGGGCCCCTTTTTCAGGATATTGCGCAGAAGCTTAAAAAGCATTCTTTAGAGGTTTTGTATATCTCTGGTGATTCGTCTCAAGGGTGTGGGGAGCGCGCAAAAAAGGCGTTTCCAAAGGCAATTTTTCATGATACTTTTGATGCCATAAAGACCGAGTTACCAGAAAATATTACATTGTCAGATTTCCAGAAGGTGCCAAGCGAGATACTTGCAAGGATGCGAAAGTACGAAGATGAGGTTGTTGTTATGATGAACAGGACTGATTACACTAATGTGTCTCCTGAAAAAAGGAAGCAATTTTTTTATGCGTACATACATTATTGGTATGGGTTTTTACAGCAGCTTAAACCAGAAGTTATTATATTTGATGTTATGCCTCATTTAGTTTATGACTATGTGCTGTATTGTTTAGCAAAAGAATTTGGCATTAAAACGCTTATGTTCGAAACCGCCCGCATTGGAGACAGGGTTTTATTAATGCAGGGCAAAGAAGAAGGCAGTATTCAATTAAAGGAAGAGATACAGAATCTTAAGCATAATCCTAGTTTAGACGAACTAAGCCCTGATCTCCAAGAATATTACAATAAGCACACTAAGGACGAGGATGCAGAACCGTTTTATATGAAAAATGTTACTTCAAAAAATATCAATAGGTTCTTGCCAATTCCAAAACTAAGGAAAATAGTTGCCAGTATTTTGGATTTAACCATACTAAACAAGATAAAAAATTATTTTAGTAATGTATTTAGCAATAAATCGCGCCTTACTGCTTTAGAAGGGAACTTAACTGGCGTCTTACTTAAGTGGAATATATGGAAATGGGATAGGGCTTTGCAATCATATAAAAAAGAATACCAAAAATTACAGCAAAAGCCGGATTACAATAAAAAGTATATTTATGTAGCTTTGCCAATGCAGCCAGAAAAAAATACCAGCCCGCAGGCAGGCAAATATGTGGATCAGTTCCTAATGCTCGAAGACGTTATCGCAGCTCTTCCTGAGGGCTGGGTTATTTACGTAAAAGAGCATTTAGGCCAGTGGCGAAGGTTCACAACTCACATGCACCAAGGACGGTACAAAGGTTATTATAAAAAGATGGCAGAGCTTCCTAATGTTCAATTAGTGCCAGCAGAAACATCTTCATTTGAGTTAATAAAACACGCGCAAGCAGTGGTTTCGGCAACCGGGACTGTTGCCTTGGAGGCGGCATTGCGCAGAGTCCCTGCAATTATTTTTGGATACCCTTGGTTTATGTATTGTGAATCAGTTTTAAAAGTTCACAGCAGGAAGGAGTACAAACATGCAGTACAAAGAATTGTTAAGGGATATAAACCATCCTTGCAAGATAGTATTAACTTTCTTTATTGTTTAGACAAGGCAAGTTCCCGTGGATATTTCGAACCAAAATGGGAAAAGGTTTCTACGGTTTCATACGAGCAGAATATAAAGAATCTTGCTTCTTTGTTAGTTAGAGAATTTAAGGACTTGAATTAGTCTCATACCGACCGAAGTGACACACTGAGTACATCGGCTTCGCTCGGGATGACAATATTATGAGAAAGAAAATCCTAATTACAATAAGTGACATATTCCTTATACGCGATTTGTTTCATACCGGCGTAACCAAGCGGCTTATTAGTGCTGGCGCTGATATCTATGTATTGGTGCCTGAAAGTATGTACAAAGGCGTTAAATCGCGATACGAGGATAAGCACATTATTGTGCTAGAAGATACATTTATTGCGCCAACCAAATTTGAGGCAGCGCTTTATTGGATATCTCGTTACAGTTTAAGCACAGACACCATTCGCATTAAGCAAGGGAGAAAAATACAAGAGTACGAAGGAGGTGGTTTAAAAACAAAAGCATTACCTCGATATTTTTTCTTTTTATTATGCTGGTATCTGGGCAAGACGCGCATATGGAGAGAATTCGTTAGAGCACTTTATTGGTATTTACCAACTTCAAAAAGGTATGAAAAGGTTTTAGACGAAGTAAAGCCAGATGTTGTGTTTCCAACTGATTTTATTTTATACAACGAATTCAATTTATTAAAAACAGCTAAGAAAAAATACATACCCAATATTGGAATTGTGCGAAGTTGGGATAATTTGAGCTCAAAGGTTTTTTTAATTGTTAAGCCAGATTGTTTAATTACCTATAATGAAGCCATAAAAAGAGAGGCAATAAAAAATCAAGACATTAATTCAAATAAAACAATCTTAACAGGAATTGCGCAATATGATTTATATTTTGATAATTCAATAATTACATCACGGGAAGATTTTTGCAGAAACTTAGGGCTTGATCCAAAAAAGAGATTTTTATTTTACTGCTGCTCAAGCAGCCCAACTTCACCAAAATACGAGGAAATTTTCAGCATACTAAAGTCCATAATGAACCAGTTAAAAAATGATGATTTACAACTAGTTATTAGGCCGTATCCTAAATATCCACTAACACAGGAAGTTAAAGATTTGTTTAAAGATGACCCTAATGTTGTTTTAAATGAAAAAGATGATATCGATGACTTTGTTTATGGAGAAATTATTCAGGTGGCTAATATTTTATACCATTCAAGCATAGTTATGAGTACATATACGACACTACAATTAGAGGCCTGTTTTTATGATAAGCCGATTATTACGGTGAATTTTGACGGGTTCACTAATAAGCCCTATTACTATTCTGTAAGAAGTATTGCGGATTATAACCACTATAAAGAGCGGTTTGGTTTTGGATGGATGAAGTCAGTTAATAACAAAGAAGAGTGGTTGAGTGCAATTAAACGTTATCTTAGTGATCCTTCATATCTACAAGAGGGTCGAAAAAAATTAGCGCATGAGCAAGCATTTATATTGGATGGTAAATCCTGGAAGCGCTTGTCAGATGTTTTAATGGATAAACTACAACTTAAAGATTAATGTACTATGGTTGATAATAATTTTAAAAAGTTTTCTAATAAAGCAACCTTTATTGCTGGTTACCCAAAATCAGGAACCACCTTGCTTTTGTCTTTATTGGATAATCATCCTCAACTCGTTGTGGTTCCAGAAGAAACTTTGTTTTTTGACCGCGTGAGATATTCAGATGACAAGGTTAATACATAACCAAGGAAAACCAATATTAAGAATCTAAAAAGTGGTGTGGGGCAGAGTGTGGGTCAGGGTTCAAGGGATTATATCCACCTTAATGGCGACTACTTCGCGTCCGAGGTACATCGCTTGATGAACAAAGCTCAGGACGACAAGGAAGCATTTTTAGCCATTATGGAAGCTTACTATAACGCAGCTAATTTGCAAGAATTGCCAAAGAGATGGGTTGAAAAAACTCCAGGCAATGAATATCACTTTCGTATCATGAATAAATGGTTTAAAGATGATTTAGTTATTTTGCACATGATGCGTGACCCAAGAGACAACTTTGCTTCATATAGAAAAAAACAAATTAAGACAAACCATGATTTGGATATAAAACATTTTTGCATGCGATGGGCGCTATCATATGAGCTGGGAAAGATAGCGCAAAAACGCATTAAGAATTACCATGTTTTGCGGTATGAGGATTTAGTTTCGAATCCTCGCAAAACTTTAGAAAAAGTTAGTACCTGGTTAAGTATTGATTTTAATGAATCATTACTAGAGCCAACATTAGCTGGCATGCCTTGGTTAGGGAACGCAATGAGAGGATATGAGTTTAGCGGGGTTGCCAAAAAGTCTATTGGCTGCTACAAGGAGATGCTTGCAAAAAAAGAAACACAATACATTGAAAAAGTATTGTGTCCATATTTAGTTCAATTAGGGTATTCTACAGATACAGCTAGGGCTTGGAATTTGGATTACGCAGAATTTAAACTTGGTTTATTTACGCGCAAGCTTAAATGGATGCTTAGCTCATCTTAAGGCGCCTATTTAAAAGCAGTTCTGCTAATTGAAAATCAATTTCTGTATCAATATCAACTGCATCTAATTTATCAAGCATGTGGTATTTTACTTTTCTACCAGTTAAAAGATTTTCTTTCATTAAAGTATTATATCTAACTGCTATTACATCAGTGTGTTCATAAGCAGGTACAAAATCTTGCCTGGGCATATTAGATGGCTCTGTGTATCCAGCTTCTTTTTTTGGAATAAATGGAATTAAGTCGTTATCTTTAATTTTCCAAAGTTTATAAGGATGTTTAGATGCTTCTGTTACTGTTCTACTAGATGTTACCTCTGGGTCATTAATTAAATATTGAATACAAGCATCAATAGATTCTGTTTTACAAAGTGGGGAACTAGCGGGTAAACGTAGAATAATATCTGGTTTAAATGCTTCATTTTTTTCGAACCATTCTACTGCATGAGTTAAATAAGTAATGTCTGGAGCTTTATCTCCTGATATTTCAGCAGGTCGAAGAAAAGGTACTTCTGCGCCATATTGTTTTGCGATTTCTGCGTATTCAGTTGAATCAGTAGAAACAATCAAACGATCAACAAGTTTAGATTTTTTTGCAGCTCTAATAATCCACCCAATAAGTGGCTTTCCAAGTAAAGGTTTAATATTCTTGTTTGGAATGCTTTTAGATCCACTACGCGCTCCAACTATTCCAAGAACTTTTGGTTTGCTAGGAATAAAATTCATATATTATTAGTATAAATTTTTTTTATTTTGACTGTTTTTTTACTAAAAATCAATAGTTCTTAATAGTATACAACTTATCTTGAATTATGGTATTTTACTTGCTAGAATTCATATATTCTGTCATTATATATAATCCATTATATTTAACAAGAAACAACAGAAGGATACTTAATAAGTAGTTAAAAATACTAAATAATAGTCAATATGTCAAGTACTATATCAGAAGTGATACAGCGTACAAATGTATCAAATAAGGTTGAAGTAGGGGGAAAGCTAGTAGGAGAGGGTGAACCAACGTTTATTATAGCTGAGGTTGGGGCTAATCATAATGGGGATTTAGAGCTTGCAAAAAGGCTTATTCGAGAAGCATGGAAAGCTGGCGCTGATGCAGTTAAATTGCAAAAGCGTTCTTTGCCGCATCTTCTAACAAAAGAAATGATGTCACAGCCAAAGGATTCTCCATTTGGAAACACCTATGGAGAATATAGAGAAAAGTTAGAGTTTGGCAAGGATGAGTATGTGGAACTTAAAAAGTTCGCAGATGATTTAGGTATTCTGTTTTTTGCAACACCTTTTGATATTCCAAGTACTGATTTTTTGGAAGATATTGGCGTGTCTACATATAAGATAGCATCGTTTGATGTAACAAACACAGCTCTGCTTGAATATATTGCAAAAAAAGGAAAGCCAATTTTTATGTCTGTTGGAATGGCGACAGAAGAAGAAGTTGACCAAGCAGTTGAAACAATTTTAGCGCACAACAGCAGGCTTATCATAAAGCACTGTATTTCCGTATATCCTACTCCATACGAACACATGCATCTTCGTAATATTGAGTTTTTAAAACGAAAGTATTACCCAATTCCTGTTGGATATTCAGGCCATGAGCAGGATATTCTTCCGACATTGCTTGCGGTAGGCGCGGGAGCATGCGTAGTCGAGCGGCACGTAACTGTTGATAAATCACTTCCTGGCCCAGATCACGCGACCGTAAGTTTGGATATGTACGAATTTGAGCATCTTGTTTCTGAAATAAGGAGAGTAGAAAAGGCCATGGGGCATTTCCGCAAAGAACTTTTTGAAGATGAGGCAAGAATTAGAGAAAAACACGGGAAAAGTATAACCTCCAAAGTTGCTATTCCAGCAGGAACCACCATCACAAAAGACATGCTAACTGTAAAAAATCCTGGAACAGGCCTTCCTCCTTATAAGACAGATGAACTTGTAGGTAAGGTCGCAAAGGAGGATATTGCAGATGATGCTATTATTCCAAGGCAAGCTTTAGATTGGTAGATAAAAACCCACGAGATTCCTCCACTCGCGAATACGCTCGGTCGGAATGACGTGTGTAATATATGACTTATATTGATGAACTATTCAATTTAAATGGCAAAGTAGCTGTTGTAACTGGCGGGAACGGACAGCTTGGCACAGAATATACACAGGCCTTGGCTCAAGCAGGAGCAAAGGTCGCTGTGTTTGATATACAAGACGAATTAAATGAATCATTGAAAAAGTTGTCTGAGAGTTCTGATATTGCTTTTTATAAGGTTGATATTACCAAAAAGGAAGAGATTAAAGATGCCTTAAACCAAATTGAATCATTATGGTCTGTTCCTAATATATTGATAAACAATGCTGCTTTAGATTCTCCTCCTGGGGCTGGAGCAGGGGACGAGAATAAGTCCTTAGAAGATTATTCAAAAGAGTCATGGGATGCTGTATGGGGAGTTAATGTTACTGGAACATTTTTATGTTCCCAAGTAATTGGCGCGCGCATGGCAGAAAACGGTGGGGGAAGTATTATTAATATTTCTTCACATTATGGTTTGGTTTCACCGGATCAAAGGGTTTATAAATATCGAGAAAAAAAAGGCGAACCATTTGTAAAGCCGATTTCATACAGCGCAACAAAATCAGCAATTCTGAATTTAACTAGATATCTTGCTGCATACTGGGGAGATAAGAGCGTGCGAGTAAATTCATTGGCTCCAGGCGGAGTATTTAATAATCAAGACGAAGAATTTTTACAAGAATATAACAAAAGAGTCCCTTTGGGGCGCATGGCAAAATCAAATGAATATAATGGCGCAATATTATTTTTGTCGTCAGACGCATCGTCTTATGTGACTGGATCAATCTTGGTCGCAGATGGCGGTTACACAGCTTGGTAGATATATGAAAATTTTAAATATTGAGGTATTACATTGTGACGCAGGGTGGAGGCCATGGTCTTTTATAAAAATCACTACTAGTGACGGTATTATTGGTTATAGCGAATGTACTGATTCACATGGGTCTCCTACGGGCATAACAGGGGTTGTTGAGGATTTAAAGCCGCTACTTATAGGAAAAGATGCGCTTGAGTTTGAAAAAATATATTGGGAACTATTTAGCGCGACTCGCCAGAGCATTGGAAGTATTATTCAAAAAGCGCTAGGCGGAATAGAAAACGCGCTCCTTGATATCAAAGGTAAGCATTTAGGAGTTCCTGTGTATGAACTTTTTGGCGGGCCAATTAGAGACAAGATTCAGTTGTATTGGTCACATTGGGGAACTACAAGAGTTCGTGCTCATGAATCTACAGGTGTTAAACCAATACATAATTTTCACGATGTCTCTGATTTAGTAGAAGAAACAAAGAGGATTGGATTTTCTGCAATTAAGACAAATATTATTCTTTTTTCTTCGCCTCCAAAAGTCCATATGCCAGGTTTTGGTAAGGCCTTAGGAAGCCCTGAGCTAAACATCACTAAAGATATTTTATCTAACACTGTTCAGTATTTAAGCACTATTCGTGAAGCAGGAGGAAATGATTTTGATATAATTCTTGATGCTGGGTTTAATTTTAAAACAGAAGGATACAAGCAGATTGCAAAAGCAGTTGAACCATTTAATCCAACTTGGTTAGAGATAGATTCATATGATCCAAAGTCCTTGCGAGAGATAAAAGATTCAACCAGTATTCCTATTTGTTCTGGCGAGGATTTGTATACTAATAGGCAGTATAAGCCATACTTTGAAAACTATTCTATGGATATTGCGAGCGTTGATATTGTTTGGAACGGATTTGCGCAATCAAAGAAAATTGCTGATACAGCAGATATATATGAAATGAATATTACCCCGCATAATTATTACAGCCATTTTGCCACGTTTATTAGCGCACAATTTGCAGCCAGTGTACCTAACTTTAGGAATTTAGAAATAGATATTGATGATGTGCCATGGAAAGATGAAATCACATCCGCTGTTCCTAAGGTAAAGAACGGAGTGATGGATATTCCAAAAGGTCCTGGATGGGGTATTGAACTTAATGAGGAAGTCATTCGAGCACATCCTTGGAAAAAGCAATAATTATGTATACGCCAAAGTCAATTGCGGTTTTAGGGCCTGGAGCAGTGGGTGGATTCTTGGCATCAGTTTTTTGGAAAAATGGAGTTGAAGTAACTTGCATAGGTCTTGAATCAGAGGTTAACGAAATTAACAATAATGGAATTAATGTTAAAAGTTCTATTTTTGGTGATTTTGTTGCCAAACCAAAAGCATATACTGATTTAACTAATTCTCCTGATATACTTTTTATTACGGTCAAGGCAAATTATCTTGAACAGGCACTAGAAAAAGTTAAACCAGAGCTCTTGGAATCAACAGTAATTATTCCTTTGTTAAATGGATTAGAGCATGTGTCAGTTCTCCGCGAGAGATATGGAAATAGAATTGTTGTTGGCTCAATTAGCATAGAGGTCTTTAAGTCCAAGAAAGGAGAAACAACACATAAATCACCCTTTTCAAAGATTCGTATTGCGTCAGATAATGATGTTTCTCCTAGTAAGGTCGCGGATATTGTACAGTGGTTTTCGTCAATTGGCATAGAAGCACAGCAAGGACCAAGTGAAGCAGATGTTATTTGGAAGAAATTAGTTCGTTTGCAAGCTCTTGCCTTATCAACAGCTGCAACCAATAGATCAATAGGAGAATTAAGGCAGAATCCAGAGTGGAGAAACAAGATTTTAGCATGTGTTCGTGAAGCAAGTACAGTAGCCCAATCCTTAGGTGCTAATATAAATCCAAATGATGTAATAGAACAAATCGATACATTAGGGCCAGAACAATTATCCTCCTTGCAGCGTGATGTTTCCCAAGGCAAGACAAGCGAACTAGATGCAATTGCAGGCGCAATTGTGAGAGCTGGAGAAAAGAACAAAATCAAGTGTTCAAATATTAAGGGTTTAATACATACCATTAATTCGAGTGTGAACAAACATCCGTCATCCTGAACGAGCCCTGTGTACTCACAGGCGAAGTGAAGGATCCCGTCGGAATTTACTGCAATAAGTAACAACGAGATCCTTCACTGCACTCATCGCCGAGTACGGCGATTCGTTTGTTCAGGATGACGTCTATAGATATATGACAAAACAATTCCAAAACTATATAAATGGAGAATTTGTGCCCTCACAAGGCAACAAGTTTTTTGAAAACAAGAATCCGTCTCACAAAGATGAGATCTTAGGGGAGTTTCCTAAGTCAGACATTAGCGATGTCGATGCAGCCGTATCCGCGGCAAAACAAGCGCAACCAGAATGGGAAAAAGTAACTTCACCTCAGCGTGGAAAGATTTTGTTTAAAATAGCAGAGCTAATGGAGCAAAAAAAAGATGAAATAGCAAAGGCGATTGTAAAAGAAATGGCAAAGCCACTTGGAAGCGCCCAAGGGGATGTTCAGTCCGGAATTGACCTTTGTAGGTATATGGCTGGCGAAGGACGTCGTTTGTTCGGTCAAACAACATCTTCCGAGCTAGCGGAACGTACTGCGCAGACAAGAAGGGTACCAGTAGGAGTATGCGCATTAATAACTCCTTGGAATGCTCCTATGGCTGCAATTGCTTGGAAGGTTTTTCCAGCTATTATTGCTGGCAATACAGTTATTCTAAAGCCATCAAAAGATACGCCTGAGACAGCTAACTTTCTTGCTGAAATTCTTCATGAAGCAGAATTACCAAAAGGCGTGTTTAATCTTGTGCATGGAACAGGAAGTGAAGTAGGTGATCCATTGGTCCAGCACAAAGATGTTGACCTTGTATCATTTACTGGATCCACTGAAGTAGGAATAAGAATTAATGAAATTTGCGCGTCTCGTCTTGCGTCAGTTTCCCTTGAGATGGGTGGGAAAAACGCTGTTTTAGTCCTTGATGACGCTGACGTTGATACAGCAGTTGATGCTGTTGTTTCTGGAGCATTCTCGCTAGCAGGCCAGCGTTGTTCTTCAACAAGCCGTGTTATAGTCCAAGACAGCGTCTATACTGAATTTATGGACAAATTAACTTCTAAGACAAAGTCACTCAAAGTAGGTCCAGCCGAAGGGGAGGGCGTGGATGTTATTCCAGTGATTAATGAACAGCAATATAAAGATATTAGTGGAGCAATTGAGAGCGCTAAAACAGCTGGCATTGAGTGTGTAGTTGGTGGTGAGGCATTGTCTGGGGGAGCGTATGATGAGGGATATTATATTAGCCCTACTATTTTTGTTGATGTACCGCAGTCCTCTGCGCTCTGGCGTAAAGAAATATTTGGTCCAGTATTAGCAGTTGCAAGATGTTCGTCTTTTGAACAGGGAATAGATATGGTTAATGATTCTGATTTTGGATTGATTTCTTCTGTATTCACCAGTGACGTCACAAAAGCACAAAAAGCAATGGACATGGTCCAAACAGGGGTTTGCTATATTAATGCCCCAACATTTGGAAGTGAAGTTCATTTGCCGTTTGGCGGATTAAAGTTATCAGGCAATGGGCACAGGGAGCCGGGGGCAGGAAGCATTGATGTATTTACAGAGTGGCAAACTGTATATATTGATTATAGCGGAGAGGTTCAGAATTCACAGACAGTGACAAAGAAATAAAAAAGATTACATTATTAATATTTATGTTTAATTTATTAATTATTAAAATAAGACGCCTGCTTTTTAGTTTGGTATTTAGATTCATTAAGAAGTTTGGCTATATAATAATAAAAGAACGTAAAGGTTTTCGCTATATTCCTAGTTATTATGGCAAATCCAAGGGAAAGATGCGTGATATTAGAAAAGATGCTTTATTCGCAGATGCTGCAAATTTCGTGATTTCATCAAAAAGAACCATGCTTCACTATGATCGATTATATTATTTATATCAAGCGCTTAGAAATGTTATAAATAGAAGTGAACATAATTCGCCTATATATATTGTTGAAGCAGGCGTGTATCGTGGCGGAGCTAGTTATTTTTTGGCATATCTGGGAGATAAGCTTGCTCCAGGGAGAGTTCGCATATTCAGTGTTGATACTTTTACAGGGCATGATAAGCAAGATATTCCTAAAGGATTGGAAGGGGGACAGGTTCCAGGAGGACTATCTGATACCAGTTATAATGATGTTAAAGAATATCTTTTGCCATTCTCGTTTGTGCAGATTATACAGGGTCGAATCCAAGAACGTGCTTATGAACTGCCTGTAGTGTTGTTTGATATGGTTCATTTAGATGTTGATCTTTTTGAGCCAACAAAATTTGGATTATCATTTTTTGGCAGTCGAATGACTAATAAAGGAATTATAATGGTTGATGATTATGGTTTTGTAACTGCTCCAGGAGTAAAAAAAGCAGTAGATGGATATTTTAATCAGATATCTAGAACTAGAGCAACTAAGATTGAACTTGATAGCGGTCAGTGCTTATTGGTTTTTTAACCTAATTTTATATGTCACAAAATAACGCAATTCATACTCTCGCATCTAAGCCATTGCAAATAATAGCCAAATAAATAATATATGAGTTTAAATGATCTGCAATATATTCCAATTTCAGAAATCAATCGGGTTAAAAAATCGATTACAGACCCTATTCTAAAATCGAAAATTCTTTCGGATATTTTTCGTATAAATATTTTATATATGATAATGAGGGCTGGTTCTGGGCATCCTGGAACCTGCCTTAGTTGTATAGACATTGTTACTTGGCTTTGGACGCAGGAAATGGAAAATCCAAACAAGCTAAATGATCAACACTCTGATACCTACTTTTCGTCTAAAGGACATGACGCCCCTGCTCTATACGCAGTTATGCTTGGTTTAGAGCGTTTAGATTTTGAATATATTCACAAGCTTCGCTATTACAAGGGCTTGCCCGGGCATCCGCACGCAGAAGAATTCCCAGAGCTCATAACTGATACTGGTACTTTAGGCATGGGGATCTCCAAAGCCCATGGTATGGCAATTGCAAACCGCTTGCAAGGCAAAACAGGGCGTTTTTATGTATTAACCGGCGATGGAGAACTGCAGGAAGGCCAAATTTGGGAATCTTTGCCATCAGTTGCGCATGAAAAACTTTCTGAAATTACTGTTATTGTGGACCACAATAAAATCCAGTCAGATACCTGGGTTAAAGATGTAAATGATCTTAATAATCTTGAAGATAGGTTCAAATCTTTTGGCTGGGAAGTATTTAGATGTGATGGACATAATTTTGACGAGTTAAAAGACGCTATTGCGAAGTGTCGGGAAGTAAAAGACAAGCCACAGGTTATTATCGCAGACACTAAAAAAGGCGCTGGAGTGTCTTTAATGGAAGGTGTCGACCCAGAAGATGGCATGTATAAGTTCCATAGTGGGGCTCCTAAGCCAGAGGACTATACAAAAGCATTAGACGAACTCACCAAAAAAGTTAATACAGAACTTTCGAACACAGGACAATCAGAAATCATAACAGAATCGTTTGATATCGAGATTAAGCCACCCAGAGAAAATCCAGAACAACTTATACAGGCATATGGCGATGAACTCATCAAAATTGCCCAAGAAAATGAAAAGGTCGTGGTATTTAACGCTGATTTAGTATATGACTGCGGGCTAATACCTTTTGTAAAGCAATCTCCTGATAGATTTATAGAATCTGGAATTGCAGAGCAAGATATGGTTTCAAAAGCCGGTGGTTTAGCGTTGAAAGGTATGATTCCAGTAGTAAATTCTTTTTCTGCTTTTCTCTCAACCAGGCCAAACGAGCAGATATATAATAATGCTACAGAACGTACTAAAATAGTATATATGGGTTCCTTAGCAGGGGTATTACCTGGCGGGCCTGGGCACTCTCATCAATCTGTGCGTGATATTTCTGCTCTTGGCTCAATTCCAGGATTAACACTTATAGAGCCTTCAACCGAAAAGGAAGTACGCATGGCGTTGCGTTGGGCAATAGAAGTTAATCCAAAGAGCACGTATATACGTATTATGAGCTTGCAGTTTCCTATTCCATATAATTTGCCAGATGATTACAAGTTAGAAGTTGGCAAAGGAGTAGAGCTTGTCCCTGGCTCTGACGCGGCAATTATTGCATATGGCCCAGTTATGCTGCGTAGCGCAGTTGACGCATCAAAAATACTTTTGGAAAAAAGCATTAAACTCTCTGTTATCAATCTTCCATGGCTGAATGAAATTGATGAAGCATGGCTGACTAAAACACTTGCTCCATTTAGGACAGTATTTACCTTGGATGACCATTATATTAGTTTTGGTCAAGGAGAACGAATTGCGTCTACAATAGCAAAAACAAGATCAATTAGACCGCG